>NZ_LFQH01000026.1:0-69409 GCF_001238605.1 Arthrobacter sp. ZBG10
GCCTTAAGTGTCATCTCGCGGGACGGGCAGGTGGGGACTTAGAACCAGATCGCGATTTCCCGCTCGGCTGACTCGGGCGAATCGGAGCCGTGCACCAGGTTCTGCTGGACCTTCAGGCCCCAGTCCCGGCCGAAGTCGCCACGGATGGTGCCGGGGGCCGCGGTGGTGGGATCGGTGGTGCCCGCCAGTGAGCGGAAGCCCTCAATGACGCGGTGGCCTTCGAAGATGGCCGCCACAACGGGCCCGCTGAGCATAAATTCCACGAGCGGCTCGTAGAAGGGCTTGCCCACGTGCTCCTCATAGTGCTGCTCCAGGAGTTCGCGGGTGGCTTCGACCTTCTTCAGCTCCAGCAGGGTGTACCCCTTGGCTTCGATCCGGGCCAGGACGGCGCCGGTCAGGTTACGGGCGACGCCGTCGGGCTTGATCAGGACGAGGGTGCGCTCTGTAGTCACAACTGCTCCAATGCGTTGGTGGGGGTTTCGGGATAAGTCTACGGGGACTGCGGCGGGCTGGATCCGGCGGCCTGGTCCGGGTGGGCTGTTTCCCATTCGGCCTGGTCGCGCGCCCGTTGGGCTGCTTCCCGGTCCAGCCGGGTGCCGGTCCGGATCCCGTACCACCAGGCAAGCGCAAAGAGCACGCCTACCAGGAACATGGCGGGCTCGAAGATTCCCGTCAGGATCAGGACCAGCTGGAGGACCCAGCCCAATCCGATGCCCCAGGGTTTGCGCAGGACAGCGCAGGCCAGGATCATCACCACGCTCAGGCCGATGCCCACGCCCAGGATGAGGCCGGGGGCGAACTCCGCCCGCCGCAGGCCGAATACGGCCAGGGTGGCGAAGAACATCACAAACGCTTCCAGGAGCAGGACCGTGGAAGCGAACATCACCTTGGTGGACCGGCGTTTTTTGGGCATGCCCGGGCGCCAGTCGCGCTGCGCCTTGGTCAGCTTGGCCACCGCTAAGCCTCCGTCTTCCCGAGCAGGATCCGCGCTTCAGCCACCAACGTGATGGAGCCGGTCACCAGGACGGCGCCGGACAGGTCATCGTTGGCTTCGGCGCGTTCGACTGCCCATTCGATGGCGTCGTCCAGCTTTTCGGCCACATGCACCTTGTCTTCACCGAAGCCCATTTCGATGGCCAGCTCGGCGAGTTCGGCTGCGGGAACCGCACGCGGGGAGTTTGATTGCGTGAAGCAGAATTCCTCGGCTTCCCCGCCCAGGGACTCCTTGAGCTGGCGGAGGATCTCCTCGGCGTCCTTTTCCTTGAGCACACCCACCACCGGAACCAGCCGGGTGAAGGTGAAGGCTTCCTGGATGGCAGCGGCGGACGCCTTGATGCCGTCCGGGTTGTGCGCAGCGTCCACGATGATGGTGGGCGCGGTGCGCACCACTTCCAGCCGGCCCGGCGACGTGACAGCGGCGAAGCCTTCCTGCAGGACCTCGAAGTCGAGCTCCTTTTCCCCGCCGAAGAACGCCTCCAGCGCGGCGACGGCCACCGCTGCGTTCTGCGCCTGGTGCGCCCCGTGCAGCGGGACCAGCAGGTCCGGGTACCGGCCGGCGATGCCCTGGACGGTGACCATCTGGCCGCCCACAGCAACGGTGCGGTCCTCAACGCCGAACTCCACGCCCTCGAACCGGAACGGAACGCCGGTGTCGCGGGCCTTTTCCAGCAGGACCTGGGCTGCGTCCAACGGCTGGGCGGCGCTGATGAGGTAGCCGTTGGGCTTGATGATGCCGGCCTTTTCCAGGGCGATGTCGCCGGTGGTGTCGCCCAGCAGGTCGGTGTGGTCCAGTGAGATCGGCGTGATCACGGAGACTTGGCCGTCGCCCACGTTCGTGGCGTCGGTGATGCCGCCCAGGCCAACTTCGATGACGGCCACGTTGACGGGCTGGTCGGCGAAGATGGCGAAGCCCAGGATGGTGAGGCATTCGAAGTAGGTCAACCGCGGCTGGTTGTCTGCTTCCAACTCGGCGTCCACGATTTCCAGGTACGGCCTGATTTCGTCCCAGATCCGGACGAAGGTCTCATCGGGGACGGGGTGCCCGTCGATACTGATCCGTTCGGTGACCTTGGTCAGATGGGGGCTGGTGTAGCGGCCGGTGCTCAGGCCGTGGGCCCGCAGCACGGATTCGATCATCCGCGCCGTGGAGGTTTTGCCGTTGGTGCCGGTCACATGGATGATCGGGTACGCCTTATTGGGCTCCCCCAGGACGTCCATGGCCCGGAACAGCGGCGCAAGCCGGGGTTCCATCTTGTTCTCGGGCGCACGGCCCAGCAGTTCGGCGTAAACGCTCTCTACGGAAAATTCGTCAGTCATGTCCTAGACCTCCACCTTGGCCACCACAACGGCGGGTTCATCAACATCTGCGGGTTCTGCCGTGAGGTCCACGGTGAGGGTCTCGCCCTTGACCAGTTCGGCGTTGGCCAACAGCGCATCCACGACGCGCTGCGGTGCGGACACCGCGGTCCGGATCCGGTCGCTGACATTAAGTCCGGCGTCCTTCCGGGCCTGCTGGATGGCGCGGACCATGTCCCTTGCCAGCCCTTCGGCTTCCAGTTCCGGCGTGACCTCGGTGTTCAGCACCACAAAACCGCCGCCGGGCAGGACCGCCACGGCCGAGGTTGCTGCCGCGCCGCCGTCGGCCGTTGCCACCACGGTTTCGAGCGTGTACTCGTGCGGCTCAAGGGCCAGGCCACCTGCCACCACCAGACCCGCCGCGTCTACTGACCAGTCGCCGGACTTGGCGCCCTTGATGGCCACCTGGACGTTTTTGCCCAGCCGTGGACCGGCTGCCCTGGCGTTGACCACCAGTTTCTGCTCGATTCCGAATTCCTGCGGTGAGGCGTCGGCAGCGTCGAGGACCCGGACGGAGCGGAGGTTCAGTTCATCGGCTACCACACCGGCGAATCCTGCGAGGGCGCCGGCGCCGGGCGCCACCACCGTCAGTTCCTGCAGGGGCAGCCGGACACGGAGGTTCGCCGCTTTCCGCAGGGATGAGCCGGTGGAACAGATCTGCTGGACCCGGTCCATCGCTTCTACCAGCGAGGGGTTGGCCGGGAACAGGGCGGCATCCGGCCAGTCGGCCAGATGCACGGAGCGCCCACCGGTGAGGCCCCGCCAGATTTCCTCGGATACAAGGGGCAGCAGCGACGCGGCTGCCCGGGACACGGTTTCCAGGGCGGTGAACAAGGCGTCAAACGCGTCCTGGTCCTCGTCGAAGAACCGCTGGCGGCTGCGGCGGACGTACCAGTTGGTCAGCATGTCGAGGTAGCTGCGGAGCTCGTCGCAGGCACCGGAGATGTCGTAGGTGTCCAGCTGCGCCGTCATGTTCCGGACCAGCTCGCCGGTGTTGGCCAGCAGGTAGGTGTCCAGCGTGTCGGTGTAGCCGTCGTACCGGAGCTTCGCGTCGTAGCCGGCGCCGCCGCCTGCTGCGTTGGTGTAGAGCGTGAAGAAGCTGTAGACGTTCCAGAGGGGCAGGATGACCTGCCGGACGCCGTCGCGGATTCCCTGCTCGGTGACCACCAGGTTGCCGCCGCGGAGGATGGGGCTGGACATCAGGAACCAGCGCATCGCGTCGGATCCGTCGCGGTCCAGGACCTCTGACACGTCAGGGTAGTTCCGCAGGCTCTTGGACATTTTCTGTCCGTCCGAGCCGAGCACAATGCCGTGGCTGATGACGTTGCGGAAGGCCGGCCGGTCAAACAGGGCGGTGGAAAGGATGTGGAGCATGTAGAACCAGCCGCGCGTCTGGCCGATGTACTCGACGATGAAGTCGGCAGGGTTGTGCGTGTCGAACCAGGCTTCATTTTCGAACGGGTAGTGGACCTGCCCGTAGGGCATGGAGCCGGAGTCGAACCAGACGTCCAGGACGTCCTCAACACGGCGCATAACGGACTGGCCCTGCTCCGGGGTGCGGGGATCGTCCGGGTTGGGCCGGGTCAGTTCGTCGATGAACGGGCGGTGCAGGTCAACCTGGCCGTCCTTGTTCAAGGGCAGCCGGCCGAAGTCGGCCTCGATCTCGGCGAGGGAGCCGTAGACGTCGGTGCGCGGGTATTCGGGATCCGTGGACTGCCAGACGGGGATGGGGCTGCCCCAGTAGCGGTTACGGCTGATGGACCAGTCACGGGCGTTGGCCAGCCATTTGCCGAACTGGCCGTCCTTGACGTTGCCGGGGATCCAGTTGATGTCCTGGTTCAGGTCGGACATCCGGTCCTTGAACTGGGTCACCTCCACGTACCAGGACGACACCGCGCGGTAGATCAGGGGGTTGCGGCAGCGCCAGCAGTGCGGGTAGCTGTGCTCGTAGCTGGCCTGGCGGACCAGGCGGCCCTGGGCGCGCAGCACCTGGGTGATGGGCTTGTTGGCTTCGAAAACCTGCAGGCCCACGATGGCGTCCAGGTCGCCGCCGCGGAACAGGGGCAGGAATTTGGCGCCCTCATCCACGGAGAGGACCACCGGGATGCCGGCCTCTTCGCAGACTTTCTGGTCGTCCTCACCGTAGGCAGGAGCCTGGTGGACAATGCCGGTGCCGTCGGTGGTGGTGACGTAGTCCGCCACCAGGATGCGCCAGGCGTTCTCGGTGCCGTATTTTTCGGTGTCGCTGAAGTCATCCCACAGCGGCCGGTAGGCCAGCCCCGCCAGTTCGGCGCCGGTGTGGGTGGACACCACGGCCGCCTGCGCGGCCTCGTGGTTTTCGTGGCCAAGGTCCTTGGCGTAAGCGCCCACCAGGTCCGCGGCCAGCAGGAAGCTGCCCGACACGGGGGCGTCCGGAGCGGCGGCCTTGATGCCGTTGGGGCCGGCCGGCAGGACGGCATACGTGATGGCAGGGCCGACGGCGAGCGCGGCGTTGGTGGGCAGGGTCCAGGGGGTGGTGGTCCACGCAAGGGCCTGGACGCCGTCGAGCGCGCGGGAAAGGGCGGACTCCCCCGCAAGGATGGGGAACGTGACGGTGACGGTCTGGTCCTGGCGGTTTTTGTAGACGTCGTCGTCCATCCGCAGCTCATGGTTGGAGAGCGGCGTCTCGTCTTTCCAGCAGTACGGCAGGACGCGGTAGCCGTTGTAGGTCAGGCCCTTTTCGTGCAACTGCTTGAAGGCCCAAAGGACAGACTCCATGTACTCCACGTTGAGCGTTTTGTAGTCGTTGTCGAAGTCCACCCAGCGGGCCTGGCGGGTCACGTAGTTGCGCCATTCATCGGCGTACTTCATCACGGAGGCCCGGCAGGCGTCGTTGAACTTGTCGATGCCCATGGCTTCGATCTGGGTTTTGTCGGTCATGCCGAGCTGTTTCATGGCCTCGAGTTCGGCCGGCAGCCCGTGGGTGTCCCAGCCGAAGCGGCGCTCCACCCTCTTACCGCGCTGCGTCTGGTACCGGCCCACCAGGTCCTTGGCGTACCCGGTGAGGAGGTGGCCGTAGTGCGGCAGGCCGTTGGCAAAGGGCGGGCCGTCGTAGAAAACGAATTCGTTGCTGCCCGGTGCGCCGCCGGGGGCGTCGGCGCTGCGCGCATCGATGCTGGCCTGGAAGGTGCCGTCCTGCTCCCAGTACTTCAGGATCCGCTCTTCGACCTCCGGGAACTTCACGGACGCGGACACGCCTGCACTGCCGTTGCTGCTGACGGCTGAGGCCTTGGGGTAATTCGTCATTCTCGACATCCTGGGTTGAGCGTGGCGAGCCGCCGGCAGTCGCCGGGCGGTTCCGTTCAGGATGCGAGGACGGCTGCCGCATGGCCTGAAGACCGTGCGTGAACCGCGGTACCACCTCACTTACCGGCGCAGCCTGTTCCCTGGGGAACAGCCGGAGCGCCGGCCACTCATTACTGCTGTGACGGGCTTACCCGTCCGGTTCTACCGGCGCTGCCAACCCGAACCGGGCCGGTTGCGCGTTCTTCCGGAAGCTCACCGGTGATTGCCGGGTCATAGCCGTTGCCCAGTCTACTATTCCTGCCGCATCCGTGGCCATTTCCCGGACCGCTGGCGCAAGATTGCCGCAATTGTCCGGGATTGTGGGCAATTGTGGACAAATATTGGGGCCATGGAGACGTTTGGGTCCCCGCTGCCCTCGCCGGGGAAACCGCTGCCTGCAGTCCTGGGCTGGTCATCCGCCACGGCAGCCGCCGGCGCGGTGCTGTTCGGCCTGCCGGGCTCGCTCCTCCTGGGGGTGCGGCTCTTTCCCTGGGAGGTGGGCACGCCGTGGATCCAGCTGGTCTCGGCGCTGCCCGCCACGCTGCCCTTCACCGCGGCTGCCCTGGGCCTGGCGCTGCTGGCGGTGTGGACAGGCACAAGGCGCCACCACCGGGCCGGCGGCCAGCTTGTCCTGGCCCTCCTGCTGGCTGCCCTGCTGATGGCCCAGTCAGCCCTTGTCCTGCCCCGGGCCATCCCGGCAACCCGGGCGGCCCGCCCGGTGCAGATTGCCGGGCCGGGACCCGGACCTGGCCTTCGGGTGATGACCCTCAATGTCGGCGAGTCAGGGGTGGACGCCGCCCGGCTCCTGGCAGAAGCCCGGAACCGGGAGGTAGACATCCTGGCCCTTCCGGAGCTGGCGCCGCAGGGCCTGGAAGCCCTGGTGGAAGCGGGTGTGGCTGACCTGTTCCCCTACCGGTCAGTGGACGTTGACTGGGTGGGGGTGGGCAGCGGATTGTTTTCGAAGTACGCCATGGAACCCCGCCGGCGGGTCCCGGGAACGGAATTCCATCAAAGCCGGGCAGTGGCCTCAATCCCCGGAACGGATGCCCCGGTGAAGCTGACCGCCGTCCACGTCCAGTCACCGCGCCCTGGGCTCATCTGGAACTGGCGGCAGGAGCTGCGCCAGTTGGGGACCTTGCCAGCGCAGGGGCCGGCCGGTACCACGGTACTGCTGGGCGATTTCAATTCCAGCGCCGACCACCGTGAGTTCCGGGCCTTGCTGGCTGGCGGGCTCACGGACGCAGCCCACGCCGTGGGCAAGGGCCTGGCGCCTACCTGGCCGGTGAACTCGGAGGTGCCACCGTTCGTCGCCGTGGACCACATCCTGGTCAGTGCCGGGGTGAAGGTGACAGACGTCGAGAGCTTCATCCTTCCCGGCACCGACCATGCCGGCCTGGTGGCGGATCTGGTGCTGCCGGCCCCCTGATCCGCCCGTGGCCACTGTAAGCACAGCGGTCGGCTCAGCTTTTGCGGATCAGTTTGTGGTTTGCCGCCTGGGCGACGGGACGGATGACGATCTGGTCCAGGTTCACATGGTGCGGCGCGCTGACGGCATACCGGACCACGTCAGCCACATCGTCGGCGGTGAGCGGCTTTTCCACGCCCTGGTAGACCTTGGCTGCGGCAGCCTCGTCGCCGAGCCGGTTGAGGGCAAACTCCTCGGTGTAGACCAGCCCAGGGGCCACCTCGATCACGCGGACGTTGTGCTCAGCCTCCTCGAGGCGCAGGGCCCCGGTCATGGCGTGCTGGGCAAACTTGGCCGCGTTGTAGCCCCCACCACCCTCGTATGCCACCAGCCCGGCAGTGGACGTCAGGTTCAGCACCGTTCCCTGCCCCGTGGCCCGGAGCATGGGCAAGAAGGCGCGGGTGAGTTTCATGGTGCCCACCACGTTCACCTGGTACATCCATTCCCAGTCTTCCGTGCCCGCGTCGGCAATGCGGTCCGCCCCCCGGGCGCCGCCTGCGATGTTGATCAAAGTATCGATGCCCCCGGCAGCGGTGACATGGGCAACCAGCCGGGACACGTCGTCGTCCGCGGTGATGTCCGCGGGAACGGCGATGGCGCCGGTGGCGTCCTGGAGCGCCGCCAGCCGGTCAGCGCGGCGGGCCACCGCGAAAACCGTCCAGCCCTGTGCGCGGAGGGCGCGGACTGTCGCCTCGCCGATTCCCGTGCTGGCACCGGTCACTAGGGCTGCCCTGTTCTGTGATTCGTCAGTCATGGCACCACCCTAACGGGGGCCCGCAAAAGTGTGTCGCCCGATGAACCGGGCCCGCTGCCGCCCGGCGGCCGGCGCAACGCCGCTCCGTTCCGGGCAAGCATGGAACAATTGGCACATGGCTGAAGATAAACAGGGTACAGACACGCCCACCACCGCGCCCATCAACGTTCCGGACAAGCCGGCCCTCGAAGGCCTCGAAGCTGCCCTCACGCAGCGCTGGCTCACCGAAGGAACCTACAAGTTCAACCCCGACACCACCCGGGAGCAGGTCTACTCGATCGACACTCCCCCACCCACGGCTTCCGGTTCCCTGCACGTCGGCCACATGTTCTCCTACACCCAGACCGACGTCCTGGCCCGCTACCAGCGGATGACCGGCAAAAACGTGTTCTACCCCATGGGCTGGGACGACAACGGCCTGCCCACCGAACGCCGCGTGCAGAACTACTACGGCGTCCGCTGCGACCCGGCCATTCCGTACAACGCCGGGTACCGCCCGCCGGCCGAGCCCGCCAAAAACCAGCGCGACTTCGACGTTGTCTCGCGCCGCAACTTCATCGAACTGTGCGAGGAACTGGCAGTTGAGGATGAAAAGGTCTTCGAGAACCTCTTCCAGACCCTGGGCCTGTCCGTGGACTGGAACCTGACCTACCGCACCATCGATGACAACTCCCGGGCAGTGTCCCAGCGCGCCTTCCTGGCCAACCTCACCAACGGCGACGCCTACATGGCCGAGGCACCCACCCTGTGGGACGTCACGTTCCGCACCGCAGTGGCCCAGGCCGAGCTTGAGGACCGCGAAGTTGCCGGCGCCTACTACCGCTACCCCTTCTTCACCGAAGACGGCGACAAAATCTACATCGAGACCACCCGCCCCGAGCTCCTGGCTGCCTGCGCCGCCCTCGTGGCCAACCCCGACGATGAACGGTACCAGCCGCTGTTCGGCAAGAAGGTCACGTCCCCGGTCTTCGGCGTCGAGGTAGAAGTCCGCCCGCACCCGCTGGCCAAGGCCGACAAGGGTTCCGGCATCGCCATGGTGTGTACCTTCGGTGACCTGACCGACGTCACCTGGTGGCGTGAACTGCAGCTGCCCACCCGGGCCATCGTGGGCCGCGACGGCCGCATCATCGGCGACACCCCTGAGTGGATCACCACCCCGGGCGGCCGGGAGGCCTTCGAAAAGATTGCCGGCAAGACGGTCTTCAGCGCCAAGGAAGGCGTTGTGGAACTGCTCACCGCAGCCGGCCTGCTGGACGGCGAACCCAAAAAGATCATGCACCCGGTGAATTTCTTCGAAAAGGGCGACAAGCCCCTCGAAGTGGTCACCTCCCGCCAGTGGTACATCCGCAACGGCGGCCGCGATGCCGACCGCCGCGAACGACTGATCGGCCGCGGGCAGGACATCGACTTCCACCCGGCATTTATGCGCTCCCGCTACGAGAACTGGATCTCCGGGCTGAACGGTGACTGGCTGGTATCCCGCCAACGGTTCTTCGGCGTGCCGATCCCCGTCTGGTACCCGCTGGACGCGGACGGCAACCCGGACTACGACGCGCCGATCCTGCCGGCCGATGCGCAGCTCCCGGTGGATCCCGCCGCGGACGCCGCGCCGGGCTACCGGGAAGACCAGCGCGACATTGCCGGCGGCTTCACCGGCGACGCCGACGTGCTGGACACCTGGGCAACCTCATCGCTCACCCCGCAGATTGTGGGCGGCTGGAGCCGGGACGAGGACCTGCTGGCCAAGGTGTACCCGTTTGATCTTCGTCCGCAGGGCCACGACATCATCCGGACCTGGCTGTTCTCTTCGGCCGTCCGCGCGGACGCGCTGCACAACACGGCACCGTGGAAGCACGCGGCGATCTCCGGCTGGATCCTGGACCCGGACCGCAAAAAGATGTCCAAGTCCAAGGGCAACGTGGTGGTTCCCACCGACGTCTTGAACGACTACGGCTCGGACGCGGTCCGCTACTGGGCCGCCTCCGCCAAGCTTGGAGCGGACACGGCCTACGAAATTGCGCAGATGAAGATCGGCCGCCGCCTGGCCATCAAGCTGCTCAACGCCTCCAAGTTCGTCCTGAACCTGGGTGCCACGGAGGACTCCGTCGTTACCGGTGACCTGTCCGTCCTGTCCAACCCCCTGGACCGGGCCCTGCTGGCGCAGCTTGCCGCGGTGGTGGAGCAGTCCACCAAGGCCTTCGACAACTACGACTACGCCCGTGCCCTGCAGATCACGGAAAGCTTTTTCTGGCAGTTCACGGACGATTATGTGGAACTCATCAAGGACCGCGCCTACGGTGCTGCCGGCGAAACCGAGCAGGCTTCCGTGCTCGCGGCGCTGGCCACCACGCTGGACACCCTCCTGCGGCTCTTCGCCCCGTTCCTGCCGTTCGCCACCGAAGAGGTCTGGGGCTGGTGGCGCACCGGCTCCGTGCACCGCGCGCCGTGGCCGGCCGCACTGGAGGTTCCCGGGGGGGACACCACCATGCTGGCCACGGTGGGGGTCGCGCTCAGCGGCGTCCGCAAGGCCAAGTCGGAGGCCAAGGTCAAGCAGCGCACGGAAGTACTCGCTGCCACGATCTCCGCCTCCGCAGCGCTGACCGCCCAGCTGGAAGCCGGCCTGCAGGACCTCAAGGCAGCCTCCAACGCCCGCGACATCACGCTGGTGGTGGGTGACGGCGAACTCACGGTCACCGACGTGGAGCTGGCGCCCACCGAGGAGCCCGCCAAGGCCTGAGCCGGTTCATTCCGGGTATATCCGGGCAAAGGGGAAGCCCCATCAGCGTTTTGCCGTTGGTGGGGCTTCGACTTTTCGGCCATCCGGTGACGCTTGATGGTCTGGCAGGATCCGCCGATTTCCAGGTCTTCCTGCCACGTCACTGGCAGCTTGCATCCGGCTGTGCCAAGGGCTGCGTCAGATGCATATCACTGGATCTTTGGTTCCTGCGTCCTCCCTCTTTCGAAGGTGGTACCTGCAATTGTGATCCTGCCCTGGACCAATGGCAAGAGCCCCGGCAGAACTACACGAGAGTAGTTCTGCCGGGGCCCGTGTGCCCCAACTGACTCGCAGTTGTTGTCGTTATGAGGGCTCAAAACGACAACAACTGCGAGTCAGTTGGGTGGCGGTGGTTTAGCCGAACTGCGGGTCTTCCGTGCGGCTGCGCTTCAGTTCGAAGAAGTAGGGGAAGCCTGCCAGGGCTGTTGTGGCGTCCCAGAGTTTCCCGGCGTCCTCGCCACGCGGGATGCGGGTAAGGACAGGGCCGAAGAACGCGGTGCCGTTAAATGCCACCACGGGGGTGCCAACGTCCTGGCCCACCAGGGAGATGCCCTCTTCGTGGCTGGCGCGGAGTTTGGCGTCGTGGGCGTCGGTATCCGCAGCGTCAGCCAGGCCGGCCGGGAGGCCGCAGTCGGCCAGCGCCTTGGTGATGACCAGGGAGCGGTCCTTCTCCCCACCTTCGTGGATCAGCGTTCCCATGGCATCGTAAAGGGCCTTGACCACGGATTCGCCGTGGGCTTCCCGGGCCGCAATAATGACCCGGACCATTCCCCACGCGTTGTCCATGGACGCCCGGTACTTGGGGTCCAGGTCCCGGCCCTCATTCAGGACGGCAAGGCTCATCACGTGCCATTTAGTTTCGATGTTGCGGACGGTTTCGACTTCGCCGATCCAGCGCGAGGTGATCCAGGCAAACGGGCACAGCGGATCGAACCAGAAGTCGGCAGTGTTTTTGGCGGATTCAGTCATGGGAAGGTCCTTCAGTAACGGGCGGCTGCGCAGGGGGCAGCCACAACTGATGTGGGGGTTGAACCGGTCAGGCGGACTTGCGGCGTTTGGTGACGTGTTGGATGAGGGTTGGCTCGGCGCCCTTCAGCACAACGTCAGCGGTGATCACCACGCTGGCCACGTCCTCCCGGCTGGGAAGGTCGAACATCACGGGCAGGAGGACTTCCTCCATGATGGCCCGCAGGCCGCGGGCGCCGGTGCCCCGGTCCAGGGCCTGGTCCGCGATGGCATCCAGGGCGGCGTCGTCGAACACCAGTTCGGCGCCGTCAATCTGGAACATTTTCTGGTACTGCTTCACCAGGGCGTTTTTGGGTGTGGAAAGGATCTGGATCAGGGCGTCCCGGTCCAGGTTGGAGACCGTGGTGATCACGGGGAGGCGGCCGATGAATTCGGGGATCAGGCCGAACTTCAGCAGGTCCTCCGGCATGACCTCACCGTAGGAATCGATTTTTTTGCTGGCTTCGTTCAGTGGGGCGCCGAAGCCGATGCCCTTGCGGCCGGAGCGTGAGCCGATGATTTCTTCAAGGCCGGCAAACGCACCAGCAACAATAAAGAGGACGTTGGTGGTGTCGATCTGGATAAATTCCTGGTGCGGGTGCTTCCGGCCACCCTGCGGCGGAACGGACGCAACGGTGCCCTCCAGGATTTTCAGCAGGGCCTGCTGGACGCCTTCACCGGACACGTCCCGGGTGATGGACGGGTTTTCGCTCTTGCGCGAGATCTTGTCGATTTCGTCGATGTAGATGATGCCCTGCTCGGCCTTTTTGACGTCGTAATCGGCGGCCTGGATGAGTTTCAGGAGGATGTTCTCGACGTCCTCGCCCACGTAACCGGCTTCGGTAAGCGCGGTGGCGTCCGCGACGGCGAACGGGACGTTCAGCCGGCGGGCCAGGGTCTGGGCGAGGTAGGTCTTCCCGCAGCCGGTGGGCCCGATGAGGAGGATGTTGGACTTGGCGATCTCAACGTCGTCGTGGTGCCCGCCTTCGGCGAGGCTGCCGGCCTTCGGGGCGTGGCCCGACTGGATCCGCTTGTAGTGGTTGTAAACGGCGACGGCGAGGGAACGTTTGGCCGGTTCCTGGCCGATGACGTATTCCTGCAGGAAGTCGAAGATCTCGCGGGGTTTCGGTAGCTCGAAACTGCCCAGGTCTGCTACTTCGGCCAGTTCCTCTTCGATGATTTCATTGCAGAGTTCAATGCATTCATCGCAGATGTAGACACCTGGCCCGGCAATGAGCTTGCGCACCTGCTTCTGGCTCTTTCCGCAGAAAGAACACTTCAGCAGATCCGTGCTCTCGCCAATCCGAGCCATATGGAAACCCCTTTTAGAATCTTGCTGCCGGGCAGCCTTGCGCCGATGCTGGAATCTTCACCACCCGGCCTGGCCGGTGTGACACCTTCCACTCTAGGTCACATTCGGTCCCAAAGGGTGGAAGGCAAAGGCCGGTGGGGCCAAATGACGGCGGTCCCACCGGCCTTGGGCCGAACTGCTACCTGGTAATTGCCTGTGCCTTGATCTTTCGGGAGTCAAGGACCTGGTCGATCAATCCGTAGGCCTGCGCCTCGGCTGCGGTCAGGATCTTGTCGCGCTCGATGTCGTTGTTGACCTGTTCGGAGGTCCGGCCCGAGTGGTGGGCCAGGGTGTCCTCAAGCCAGGAGCGCATCCGCATCACTTCGGCAGCCTGGATCTCGAGGTCCGAGGCCTGCCCGCCCTGCCCGCCGGACAGTGCCGGCTGGTGGATCAGGACGCGGGCGTTGGGCAGCGCCAGGCGCTTACCCGGGGTGCCCGCCGCAAGCAGGACCGCTGCGGCACTGGCGGCCTGGCCCAGGCACACGGTCTGGATCTCGGGCCGGATGTACTGCATGGTGTCGTAGATGGCCGTCATGGCCGTGAACGATCCACCCGGGGAATTGATGTACAGGGTGATGTCGCGGTCCGGGTCAGTGGACTCGAGCACCAGCAGCTGGGCCATGACGTCATCGGCGGAGGCGTCGTCAACCTGCACACCGAGGAAGATAATGCGGTCCTCGAAGAGCTTGGTGTACGGGTCCTGGCGCTTGAAGCCGTAGGGGGTGCGCTCCTCGAACTGGGGCAGGACGTAACGGCTGGACGGAAGATTTCCGGCAGACCACCCGAAGTTGTAGTTCATGTTCATAGCTCCTGATCTGGGTTTCTGGGTGCCGGTTAGTTCGAAGCGGCGGAGTCGCTGCCGCTGCCGCTGGCAGTTCCGCCGCCACCGGCCACGGATCCGGCGTGCGCCGCAATTTTGTCGAAGAAACCGTAGGCAAGGGCCTCGTCAGCCGTGAACCACTTGTCGCGGTCGTTGTCCTTGAGGATGGTTTCCACGCTCTGGCCGGTCTGGTCGGCTGTCAGTTCGGCCATGACCTTCTTCATGTGCAGGATCAGCTCCGCCTGGATCTTGATGTCCGATGCGGTACCGCCGATGCCGCCCGAGGGCTGGTGCATCAGGACACGTGCGTTGGGAGTGGCGTAGCGTTTCCCCTTGGTGCCGGAGGAGAGCAGGAACTGCCCCATGGAAGCGGCCAGGCCGGTGGCGACGGTGACAACGTCATTGGGAATGAACTGCATGGTGTCGTAGATGGCCATGCCGGCCGTCACGGAACCGCCGGGAGAGTTGATGTAAAGGTAGATGTCCTTTTCCGGGTTCTCGGCGGAGAGCAGGAGCAGCTGCGAGCAGATGGCGTTGGCGTTGTCGTCACGCACCTCCGAGCCGAGCCAGATGATCCGCTCCTTGAGGAGGCGGTTGTAGATGTAGCTATCCTGGGCTGCAGGATCGACGGTGGCCATCCGGGGTGCCTGTGGGTGCTGTGACATGTTTGCTTACCTCTCACTGGTGACGGTGACATCACTGAAAATCACTACTTGGACACTAACCCGTTTCAGCGGCGAATTGTTCGCGCACCGACGGCTGTTCGCTGACGGCGCACGATCGGCGAACCATGGGCTGCGTGGGGCTCTTTAACGCGAATGGCCCCCGGATCATTGATCCGGGGGCCATTGGTTACAGGGTGCTGAAGGCTAGGCCTTGGCCGCTGCCTTCTCGTCTTCGGCGGGAGCTTCTGCAGCCTCGGCATCGGCGGTTACGGCCTCTGCTTCGTCAGCTGCGGGAGCTTCGTCTTCGCCGCCGGGGCGGACGAAGTCGCTCAGGTCAACGGTCTTGCCGTCGGTGTCGGTCACGGTGGCCTGGCCGAGGACAACAGCCAGTGCCTTGCGGCGGCGGACCTCGGAGACCATCATGGGGACCTGGCCGCTCTGATCAATGATCTGGGCGAACTGGTTCGGGTCCATGCCGTACTGGCTGGCGGTGGTGACGATGTAGTCGATCAGCTCGTTCTGGCTGACGTCCACTTCTTCCTTTTCGGCGATGGCGTCGAGGATGATTTCGTTCTGGAAGGCGCGGGCGGTGTTGACCCGGATCTCCTCGCGGTGCTCCTCGGTGTCGTGCTCGCCTTCACCGTGGCCATTGCCCTCCTTGAAGTGGGCTTCGAGCTGCTCTTCGACGACCGAATCCGGCACGGGAACCTCAACGAGCTCAACGAGCTTGTCCAGGACCTTGTCGCGGGCTTCGACGCCCTGCTCAACAACCTTGGAGTCGGCAGCCTGCTTGGCGAGGTCCTCACGGAGCTCAACAAGGGTGTCGAACTCGGAGGCGAGCTGAGCGAAGTCATCGTTCGCTTCGGGAAGCTCGCGTTCCTTGACAGCGGTCACAACAACCTTGACCTGTGCTGCTTCGCCGGCGTGCTCGCCGCCCACCAGAGTGGTGTTGAAGATGGCGTCCTCGTCGGCGCTGAGGCCGGTAACGGCTTCGTCGAGGCCCTCGAGCATGGTGCCGGCGCCAACCTGGTAGGACAGGCCGGACGCGGTGTCCACATCGTCGCCCTCGATGGTGGCGGTGATGTCGATGGTGAGGAAGTCACCGTCGGCGGCGGGACGGTCCACGGACTTGAGCGTGCCGAAGCGGCCGCGCAGTTCGTCCAGGGCCTTGTCCACGTCCTCGTCGGAGGATTCGGCTGCAGCAACCTCGACCGTGATTCCGGCGTAATCGGGCAGTTCAATCTCGGGGCGGACGTCAACCTCGGCGGCGAACTTCAGGCCGCCGTCGGTGGCGGTGGGGTCCGGAACCTCGGTGATTTCAACCTCGGGACGGCTCAGCGGGCGGATGCCGGATTCCTGCACGGCCGCCTGGTACCAGCCGTTGAGGCCATCATTGATGGCGGTTTCCAGGACGTAGCCGCGGCCGACGCGCTGGTCGATGAGCTTGGCGGGGACCTTGCCCTTACGGAAACCAGGAACCTGGATCTGCGAAGCAACGGTCTTGTAGGCCGAGTCGATGCTGGGCTTCAGTTCCTCGAAGGGGACCTCAACATTGAGCTTGACCCGCGTGGGGGTGAGGTTCTCGACAGCGCTCTTCACGGTCTAAGTACTCCTGGGGTTGGGGGATGGATTGTCAATCAAACGCATTTTTCTGTCCGGGCCTGGCGGTCCGGGCGGCAGAGTCGGGGTGACAGGATTTGAACCTGCGACTTCCTGCTCCCAAAGCAGGTGCTCTAGCCAAGCTGAGCTACACCCCGTAAGTGCACAGGCAAGTCTACGGTGATACGCGCCCAGTTTGCACATTTGACACGTAGGCCATCGATTAGGTTTAGTTGTATCCGGCTTGAACAGCCAGCCCGAAGATTCCCGCCCACGTATATAGTGGAATGGAGCTTCCTTCGGGGACGTAGCTTAATGGTAAAGCCTCAGTCTTCCAAACTGATTACGCGGGTTCGATTCCCGTCGTCCCCTCCAACAAAAAGGACCCCTCGCCTGAGGGGTCCTTTTGTATTTGGCGTGCCGTCAGGACTGCTGGCAGACCGGGCACCAGTACAGGTTGCGGCCCACCAGTTCGGCGGCCAGGACCACGGTCCCGCAGACCCTGCAGGGCAGCCCGTTGCGTTTGTAGACGTAGTGCGCGTCCGCCCGGACGGGAATGGCAGCGGTTTTCGCGGGCAGCGACAAGGTGCCGTCCGCGCTCCTGACCCGGCCGGTTTTTCCGTTCCGCCGGGTCCAGTATTTGGCGGCCGTGGTGATGATCCGGCCGTCCGCCACCCCGTCGGTCATGAGGCTGACGACGTCGCGCCACAGCTTGCGCGCGGCGGCGTCACTGAGCGACCCGCCGGGAAGGTAGGGGTCCAGCCGCTGCCGGAACAGCACCTCTGCCCGGTAGACGTTCCCCACCCCGGCGATGATCTTCTGGTCCATCAGGAGCGCGGCGATGGTGGGTTTCCGGCCGGCCAGGTTCGCGGCGAAGCGGCCCGCATCGCCGCGGAGGTTCCGCAGCGGGTCCGGGCCCAGCCGGTCCAGGACGGCCTGTACCTCCGCTTCGGTAATGGTTTCGCACGTCGTGGCGCCGCGGAGATCCGCCCAGCCGTGGGGGCCGGCCAGGCGGACCCGGACGGCCCCCACCGGAGCGGGCGGGCCTTCGTACGGCAGGCCGCCGTCGTCAGGGTCCGCCGTGGTTTCCCGCTCCCCCACCCTGCGGGGCGCACCGATGCTGGAAGCACCGGCGAAGCTGCTGTCCCCGCCGAAGCTCCACGCGCCGTACAGGCCCAGGTGCACGTGCAGCACCAGCGCGTTCCCGAAGTGCAGGAACAGGTGCTTGCCGTGGGCTTCGGCGGCAACCATGGTGTGGCCGTCAAGCAGCGCGGCGCCGGCGCTGAACCGGCCCTGGGGGCTGGTTACGGTCAGGGCCTGGCCAGTGAAGACGTCGCCGAACTGCCGGGCCAGGCGCCGGACTGAATGCCCTTCCGGCACTAGTCGATGACCTCGCCGGTGGTTTCATAGGCCGCGATCTTGCCGATCCGGCGCACGTGGCGCTCGTCGTTGCTGAAGGGCTCGGCCAGGAACGCCTCGATGAGGGCGGTGGCTTCCTCGACCGTGTGCTGGCGGCCGCCCACAGCCACCACGTTGGCGTCGTTGTGTTCCCGGGCCAGGGTGGCCGTGGAATGGTTCCAGGCGAGGGCGGCCCGGACGCCCCGGACCTTGTTGGCGGCAATCTGCTCGCCGTTGCCGGAGCCGCCCAGCACGATGCCCAGCGCGTGGACGCCTGCTTCCTGGTCCGCCACAACGGCGCGGGCGGCGTTGATGCAGAAGGAGGGGTAGTCGTCCAGGGCGTCGTACTCCTTGGGTCCGTGGTCCACCACGTCGTAGCCCGTTGCGGTGAGGTGCTGGACCAGGTGGGCGCTGAGTTCCATGCCCGCGTGGTCGGTGGCAATGTGGACCCGCGGGAAGGCAGGAGTAGAAGTCACGAGCTTGAATCCGTTCGGTTTGGGGGCGCTGCGGCCGGCCCCGGGAGCAAGGGAACAACAGGACAAGAGTACTAGGACGGTGGTTGCCCGGCGGCTGATGACGGTCCGCTCCGTCTGGCCCGTTCCGCCACCCGGGTGAGCACATCGGCCAGCCTGGCGGCGGTTGCCTGGCTGCCGCCGCTGACGGCCAGCCTGCCGCCGTCGGTTTTGCGGACGACGACGGCGGGTCCACTGCTGACGAGCAGGGCTGCGGTGCCGCCGTGGTGCCGGTAGCCCCACCCGCCGTAGTCGGCGGCTTTCAGGTCCGACGCGGCGGCGGTGGCGATGGCCCCCGCGGGGACGTCCATCACGGGTACCACGCCGGCCACCAGGACTTTCAGGCCGGCCCGGTCCGCGGTGACGCGGGCAAAGAGGAAAGCGGCCGCGAGGGCTGCAGCCAGCACCAGGACTGCACCGAGCCAGGGGACGGCGATGGCAAGCAGGGCCGCCGGGAACAGGGAACCGATGCCGATCATCACAAAGACCGAGCTGCGGGCGTGCACCCAGAAGCGGATGGTGTCCGCCGCCAGCTCTGGATCCAGTTCGCGGGCGATCGCCGACTGCAGGGCACGGTCATCGTCCGGGGACCACTGCCGGTCCGCCTTGTAGACGAACGCCATGATGACGCCCAGTGCCACGGCGGCGCCGCTGCCGCTGGCCAGGACGATCGCGTCGACGTGGGAGTCGCGGGCGTCCGCCAGACCGGCCTGGCCCACCATTCCGGCGGCCAGGACCGTGGTGATGAACAGGGCGAGGAAGAGCCCGGCGCCCATCATGATGCGCCGCATCAGCACCGGCCTGTTCAGCGGCACGGCCTGGAGCAGAACCAGCCAGCCGCAGGCCACCACCAGGGCTGCCCCCCACCCCACGTAGGCGCCGAACGGCGCAAAGGAGGCGCCGCCGTCGGCCGTCCAGCGGATGGCGAGCGGCTCCGGAAGGTCAGGCCGCAGCAAGGACGCGGACACCACAAAGGCAACGGCGAGGAGGACAGGGAACCCCAGCGCAAAGCGCAGCGCCTTGGCATCCACCGAATCCCGGAACTTTCCCATGCTCCAACGCTACTCCCGCCCTGGCCGCCCGAGGTCCCGGCCGGCGCGGCCGGTGGCTGTGACCGGCGCAACTTGCCATGGGGGCAGGCAGTGCAAGAATGATCAGTGCCAACGCCGGCCACCGCCGGCGGCACACCAACTTCTCTGGAGGACCACTTTGCCGGGCATGAACCTGACTCGCGCCGAAGCACGCGGCCGCGCTGACCTGATCACCGTCGATTCCTACGAGGTCAGCCTGGACCTGACCCGGGGCGGAGAAATCTTCGGCAGCACCACCACCGTGGCGTTCGGGGCCGTTCCCGGCTCATCCACCTTCATCGACGCCGTTACCCGCACCGTGCACAGCGTGACCCTCAATGGCCGCAGCCTGGATCCCGCCACGGTCTCGGACGGCGTCCGGATCCAGCTGCCGGACCTGGCGGAGCGGAACGAGCTCACCGTGGTGGCCGATGCGCCGTACATGAACACCGGTGAAGGCCTGCACCGGTTTGTGGACCCCGTGGACGGCGAGGTGTACCTCTACACGCAGTTCGAGGTTCCCGATTCCCGCCGAATGTTTGCCGTGTTCGAACAGCCCGACCTGAAGGCCACGTTCGCCTTCACCGTCACCGCCCCGTCCCACTGGGACCTGATCTCCAACTCCCCCACCCCGGCGCCCGCGCCTGCCGAGCCCGGCGACGACGGCGGAGCCCGGTCCGTGTGGACGTTCGCGCCCACCCCGCGGCTGTCCTCCTACGTCACAGCCCTGATCGCCGGGCCGTACCAGTCGGTCCGGTCCGAAGTGACCAGCTCCGACGGGCGGGTCATCCCGCTGGGTGTTTTCGCCCGGAAGTCCCTGATGCAGTACCTCGACGCGGAGAACATCTTTGAGCTCACCCGGCAGGGCTTCGGGTTCTTCGAGGCCCAGTTCGGTTGCCCCTACCCGTTCGAAAAGTATGACCAGCTGTTTGTGCCCGAGTTCAATGCGGGCGCCATGGAGAACGCCGGTGCGGTAACCATCCTGGAAGGCTACGTGTTCCGCGGCAAGGTCACCGGCGCCCAGGTGGAGCGCCGGGCCATCACCGTGCTCCACGAGCTGGCGCACATGTGGTTCGGCGACCTGGTGACCATGCGCTGGTGGAACGACCTGTGGCTCAACGAGTCCTTTGCCGAATACATGTCGCACCTGGCGGCGGTGGAAGCCACCTCCTTCACCAGTGCCTGGACCACGTTCGCGTCGGTGGAGAAGTCCTGGGCGTACCGCCAGGACCAGCTGCCAACCACCCACCCGATCTTCGCCGACATCAACGACCTGCAGGACGTGGAGGTGAACTTCGACGGGATCACCTACGCCAAGGGCGCCTCCGTGCTCCGGCAGCTGGTGGCCTGGGTTGGGCCGGAGCAGTTCATGGCCGGAGTGCGCGAATACTTCGCGAAGCATTCCTGGCAGAACACCGAGCTCAGCGACCTCATGGTGGAACTGGAAAAGGCCAGCGGCCGGGAACTGGACAGCTGGGGCAAGCAGTGGCTGGAAACTGCGGGCGTCAATACGCTCACCCCGGAACTGGACGTGGACGCCGACGGCACCATCACCTCCTTTGCCATTGCCCAGACTGCCGTTCCGGAGTGGCCCACCCTCCGCCCGCACCGGCTGGCCGTTGGCTTCTACAACCTCTCCGCCGCCGGAAAGCTGGAGCGGGTGCACCGCGAGGAACTGGACGTGGACGGCCCCCGCACCGAGGTGCCTGCCCTGGTGGGCCTGGCCCGTCCTGACCTGGTGCTGGTGAACGACGACGACCTGGCCTACGCGAAGGTCCGGCTGGATCCGGCGTCCCTGGCCACCGCCACGGCCCACCTCAAGGACTTCGCCCAGAGCCTGCCCCGGACCCTGGTGTGGAACTCGGCCTGGGACGCGGCCCGGGACGGCCAGACGCCGGCCCGGCAGTACGTGGGACTGATCCTGGCGAACGTCGCCGCCGAAACCGATTCGTCGGTGATCCTGGTCCAGCTCCGCCAACTGGCGACGGCGCTGAACTTCTATGTTTCCGGGGATCACCGCGAAGCCACCACGGTGGCGGCGGCAGACACACTCTGGGACCTCGCGGGCAAAGCGCCCGGCGGCTCCGACGCCCAGCTGCAGTTCATCAAGGCTTTTGCGCTCCACGCCGGAAGCGCCACTCAGCTGGACACCGTGGCGGGGCTGCTGGCCGGTTCGGTCACGCTGGAAGGGCTCGCCGTTGACCAGGACCTGCGCTGGGAACTCGTGGCCTCGCTGGTGGCAGGCGGCCGGCTGGACCAGGACGGAATCGACGCCGAGCTGGCACGCGACAACACCGCCAGCGGGCAGAACGCCGCGGCGCTGGCCGGGGCCGCGATCCCCACGGCTGCGGCCAAGGCAGCAGCCTGGGAGTCGATTGTGGTCAAGGGCAGCCTGTCCAACGCCCTGCAGGGCTCGGCGGTGGCCGGGTTCATGCGGGTCCGGGACCGGTCCCTGCTCGAGCCGTACGCCGAAAAGTATTTCGAGGCTGTGCCGGGCATTGTCGAAAACCGGACCCACGCACTCGCCCAGCAGATCGTCGTCGGCCTCTACCCCGCCCTGCTGACAACGCAGGCCACCGTGGACCGGACGGACGCGTTCCTTGCCGGCCTTCCGGCGGAGGGCGCCGCGCTGCGCCGCATGATGCTGGAAAACCGCGACGCCGTGGCGCGTGCGCTGCGGGCCCGTGCCGCGGACGCCTGAAGGACAGGCCGTGAAGAACCTGCACGAGCACCACTACGCCCTCGCGGTCCAATGGACGGGCAACCTGGGGACCGGAACATCCGGGTACCGCGATTATTCGCGGGACCACAACGTGCTGATCCCCGGGCTGCCCGTCCTCAAGGGTTCGGCCGACCCCACGTTCCACGGGGACCGGGAGCGCTTTAATCCCGAGCAGCTGCTGCTGGCTGCCCTGGCGCAGTGCCACATGCTGTCCTTCCTGCATGTGGCGGTGCAGCACGGCGTGACGGTGCTGGATTACCGCGATGAGGCCACCGGGATGATGCGGCTGAACCGGGACGGCAGCGGCCAGTTCGAGTCCGTGACGCTGAACCCTCAGGTCACCGTGGCCGACGCCGGGCAGGCCGGGCTGGCGGAAACGCTGCACCATGAAGCCAATAAGGTGTGTTTCATCGCCCGGAGCGTCAACTTTCCGGTGCAGCACCGGCCGGTGACGCTGGTGGCCTAGGGGCCGTTCGTGAGGGCGCCGACCAGGCGGGCCTCGGTGGCGGGGCTGAGCCCCGCTTTCCGGGGCCGGTCCAGACCGCGGTGCCGCTCGTCCAGCAGCGTGTCTTCGACGGTCTCCTGCCAGGGCCGCAGCGTCAGGCCGGCCGCCTTCGCCGCGGTGTTGCTGCGTGCCATAAAACCGTCGTTTCCTGGCGGGAGCCACAGCGGCAGGGAGTCCGGTCCGGCCCAGTACGCCACGCCTTCCGCGGCCAGGAACTCCACGTTAGCTTCCACTGTTCCGCCGCGGTGGCCGGCCGCCGCACGGGACGCCTCGATGTAGCTTCCGAAGGGGACGGCGTCCCCAATGGCATTGAGGGTTCCGGTGGTCCCCTGCTCCGCTGCCTGCAGGAGCCAGGCCGCCAGGTCCCGCGCGTCGATGATCTGGGTGGGGTGGGCGGCGATGGCCGGGACCAGGACGGGGCTGCCGCCCCGGGCGAACCTGCCCGGCCAGTAGCCGTACCGGTCAGTGCTGTCGCCCGGGCCACTGATCAGCCCGGCCCGGCACAGGTGGGCCCGGCCTTCCGTGGCTGCCAGGGTGGCTGCCTCGATGGCTGCCTTCGCCGCACCGTAGGTTTCCGGTGTGGCCTCCGCACCGGCAGGCAGGGACGGCAGCAGCGCGGCGTCCTCCGCCGCACCCGGGACCGAGTTGTCGGCGTAGACGGAGCTGGTGGAGACGAAGGTCCAGTGTGCAGTCCGGCCGGCAAGGGCGGCCAGCGCGCCTTTAGCCAGGGCCGGGTCGCGGGCCACGTCGATGACCGCATCCCAGTCCTGCCGGGCGGCCCCGGCATAGGCTTCCGCTCCCAGTGAACGGTCCGCTTTAAGCCAGGTGGCGCCGTCGGGCGGGATCCGCGTGGTTCCGCGGGCCAGGCAGGTGACACGGTGCCCCAGGGCCACCCCCTGCCGGACGATTTCTGCGGACAGGAAGGCGGTACCACCCAGGACAAGAATGCGCATTGGTCCACCGTACGGCGCTAATGTTGAAAGCGAACAGACCCCCACCCCAAGGAGCATTTCCCCCTTATGGTCAGCATGATGTCCATCCTTCCCAACGCAGCGTCAGAACCCAACGGCATCAGCCTCACCGGAATAATCATCAGCATCGGCATCGGGATCGCCTTTTGGCTGATCGCCACGTTTGCGATTGCCCGCATCACCAAGCGGGTGGCGGCCGGCAGCAACTTCTTCAAAAAACGCACCTTCAAGTGGGTGGCCCCGGCGCTGCGTGCCCTCGACCACGAACGGCGGGTACAGCGCGCGGAAACCATCGGTTCCCTGCTGAACAGCATCGTGGGGGTGCTGGTGGTGGTGATCACCAGCATGTACGTGCTGCAGAACCTGGACATCAACATCGCGCCGCTGCTCACCAGCGTGGGCATCCTGGGTGTGGCCATCGGCTTCGGCGCCCAGCAGCTGATCCGTGACTTCCTTGCCGGGATCTTTATCACCATCGAGGACCAGTACGGCATCGGCGATGTCATCGAGACCAGCGAAGTTGTGGGCGTTGTGGAGTCCATGGGCCTGCGGATCACCCGGGTCCGGTCCGACGACGGCGCCATCTGGTACCTCCGCAACGGCGAAATCCTCCGGGTGGGTAACAGGTCCCAGGGCCGGTACGTGGCCCCCGTGCAGGAACCCGCCGCGGGCCTGATGGCTCCGGCCGAGTACGCCGAACCACGCAAAACCGAACAGAAAGCCGGCGAATAGCATGAGCCTCCCCCTGGAGCCGCAGCGGCCCCTGATGCAGAACGATCCGTTCAGCAAGCCCGGGTACACGGACAATTTTTACGACGCCGTGGGCGGCCACGGGACGTTCGTGAAACTGATCGACGTTTTCTACGACGGCGTCGCCACGGATCCGCTGCTCCGGCCCATGTATCCGGAGGAGGACCTGGCGCCGGCCAAGCGCCGCTTCCTGATGTTCCTGGAGCAGTACTGGGGCGGCCCCACCACGTACGGCGAGGAACGCGGCCACCCGCGCCTGCGGATGCGGCACATGCCGTTCCAGGTCACGCCCGAGGCCAAGGACCGTTGGCTCTTCCACATGCGCACTGCCGTGGACGCCCTGGCCCTTCCGCCGTTGTACGAGGGCACGTTGTGGGACTACATGGAGCGCGCGGCGCTGTCCATGGTCAACAGTCCCTCATCCTGACCGGGCGGCCGGGCCGGTAGCCTGCTGAGGCGCCCGGGGGCCGGGGCCCGGTTCAGGCGCGGTTGCCGGCTTCGGCCGGGGCCGCTGTTCAGCCGAGGCCGCTGCCGGTGCGGGCCAGGACGTGGCCGCGGTCGCCGGAGACCCGGAACCAGCGGCCGGCCCGGAACAGGGCCTGCTCCCCGGTTCCGAGGAAACCCAGGGTCAGGGCGGCGAAGGCAGCCCCGGCCGGCAGCCCGCTGCCGTCCAGGTCACGCCCCCACACGGCTGCGCGGGCGTTGTTGACGATCAAGGCGCCTGGTTTGTCGGGGACGATGCCCGCCACTTCGGTGATGCCGGCTTCGGCCGCAGCACGCAGGTCGGCGTCGCTGATGCTGCCAATGCGTTCCCACCCGCCGCGGGGCGCACTGACTCCGGTCCACGATTCGGCGACCGTGGACGGCGGAACCGGCAGGTCGACGTCGTGCTCCCCCGCCCGCGCCAGCCGGTCCAGGACCGCGCTGATCGGCACAGTGACGTCCGTGCCGGACGGCTGGGCCAGCGCCATGGTGCGCAGGCCCAGGATGGTGGGCGTCGATTCGCCCAGAGCGCGGGGCCGCAGCACACAGACGTAGGCGGCCAGGACGGTGCCGGCGGCCTGCAGCCGGATGGCGCCGTCATCAATGGCCTTGGCGCGGGTGGCGAAGGTCTTCAGGTCCGCGAGATCCCGCGGGTCGGCGAAGCGGAAGGATGACGTAAGCAGATCAGACACACCAAGAACACTACCGGCTGCCGTCCGGTTGAGCCGCTTCGGGGCGCCGTCTAGAGTCGAACCATGACTGAAGCCGAAGCCGGACTGCTGGCGCCACCCAGCGGTGACCCCACCTCATCGCTGATCACCCTTCTGGACCTTGGCCATCTGGAGGGCGCACGGACGGATGAGGATATTTTCCTGGGGCCCTCGCAGCAGCAGCCCCATCAGCGGGTGTTTGGCGGCCAGGTCCTGGCGCAGTCGCTTGTCGCCTCCATCCGGACTGTGGCGGACGGCCGGGCCGTCCATTCCATGCACGGCTACTTCCTGCGGCCCGGCGATGCGAACAAACCCATCACCTTTGGCGTGCAGCGGCTCCGGGACGGCCGGTCCTTCTCCGCACGGCGGGTCCACGCCTACCAGGACGGGGTGCCCATCCTGTCGATGATCGCGTCGTTCCAGGTGGAGGACGAAGGAGTGGAGCACGCATCCGCCATGCCCGAAGGCATCCCGGACCCGGAGTCCCTGCCCAGCACCGCGGACCTGCTGGGCGGTTTTGATCATCCCGTGGCCCGGCACTGGGCCTACGAGCGGCCGTTCGACATCCGCCACGTGGACCCGCCGCTGTACGTGTCGGCGAAGGGTGAGCGTGCGGCCACGAATGCTGTCTGGATGAAGACGTTCGGGCCCATGCCGGACGTTCCCAACCTGCACCGGGCCGCCCTGGCCTACGCCAGCGACTACACCCTGCTTGAGTCCATCCTGCGGCGCCACGGGCTGAGCTGGATCACACCCGGCATGAACGTGGCCAGCCTGGACCACGCCATGTGGTGGCACCGGCCCGCCCGCGTTGATGAATGGCTGCTCTACGTCCAGGAGTCACCCAGCGCGCACGGTGCGCGCGGCCTGGCCACGGGGAAGATCTTCAACCGGGCCGGGGAACATGTTGCGTCCGTGGCCCAGGAAGGCATGGTCCGGGTTCCGTCCGAAGCCGCCCGGCCCGGTCAATAGCGCGCGTCCCGGTTTAACGCCGAAGGACGGCACCCCTTCCGGGGGCCGTCCTTCGGTGGTTCAGCGGTGCTGTCTGCCGCGGGCTGATCAGTCGCGGGTCAGGCGGCGGTGGGTCACCCGGTGCGGCTTGGCCGCGTCAGGTCCCAGCCGCTCCACTTTGTTCTCCTCGTAGGACTCGAAGTTGCCCTCGAACCAGTACCACTTGGAGGGGTTCTCCTCGTCACCTTCGTAGGCCAGGATGTGGGTGGCCACCCGGTCCAGGAACCAGCGGTCGTGCGATACCACCACGGCGCAGCCGGGGAATTCGAGCAGCGCGTTTTCGAGGCTGCTGAGGGTTTCGACGTCGAGGTCGTTGGTCGGCTCATCGAGGAGGAGCAGGTTTCCGCCCTGCTTGAGCGTCAGGGCCAGGTTCAGCCGGTTGCGCTCACCGCCGGAGAGGACGCCGGCCTTCTTCTGCTGGTCCGGGCCCTTGAAACCGAAAGCGGCGACGTAGGCGCGGGACGGCATTTCGACGTGGCCCACCTGGATGTAGTCGAGTCCGTCGGAGACGACTTCCCACAGGGTTTTGTTGGGGTCGATGCCGCCGCGGCTCTGGTCAGCGTAGGAGATCTTGACCGAGTCGCCGATCTTCAGTTCGCCGCCGTCGAGCGGTTCCAGCCCGACGATGGTTTTGAACAGTGTGGACTTGCCCACCCCGTTGGGGCCGATGACACCCACGATGCCGTTGCGGGGCAGCGTGAAGGACAGCCCATCGATCAGGACGCGGTCATCGAAGCCCTTCTGGAGGTTCTTGGCCTCCAGGACCAGGCCACCCAGGCGCGGGCCCGGCGGGATCTGGATTTCCTCGAAGTCGAGTTTGCGGGTCCGGTCAGCCTCGGCTGCCATCTCCTCGTAGCGTGCCAGGCGGGCTTTGGACTTGGTCTGGCGGCCCTTGGCGTTGGAGCGGACCCACTCGAGTTCCTCGGTGAGGCGCTTGGCCTGCTTGGCGTCCTTTTTGCCCTGGACTTCCAGGCGGGCGCGCTTCTTCTCCAGGTACGTGGAGTAGTTGCCTTCGTACGGGTAGAGGTGGCCGCGGTCCACTTCGGCGATCCACTGGGCCACGTGGTCCAGGAAGTACCGGTCGTGGGTTACGGCCAGGACTGCGCCGGCGTAGGACGAAAGGTGCTGTTCGAGCCAGAGCACGCTCTCGGCGTCGAGGTGGTTGGTGGGCTCGTCGAGGAGGAGCAGGTCCGGCTTTTGCAGGAGGAGCTTGCAGAGGGCCACGCGACGGCGCTCACCACCGGAGAGGGTGGTGACGTCCGCATCGGCAGGCGGGCAGCGGAGCGCATCCATGGCCTGCTCCAGCTGGGAGTCGAGGTCCCACGCGTCGGCGGCGTCGATGGCTTCCTGCAGCTGGCCCATCTCTTCGAGGAGGACATCGTAGTCAGCGTCGGGGCTGGCCATCTCTTCGGAGATTTCGTTGAAGCGTTGGATTTTGCCGTAGATCTCGCCGACGCCTTCCTGGACATTGCCCAGGACAGTCTTTTCCTCATTGAGCGGCGGTTCCTGCAGCAGGATCCCCACGGTGTAGCCGGCGCTGAGCCGGGCCTCGCCGTTGGAGGGGGTGTCCAGTCCGGCCATGATTTTCAGGATGGTGGACTTACCGGCACCGTTCGGGCCCACGACACCGATCTTGGCGCCGGGGAAGAAAGACATGCTTACGTCGTCGAGAATGAGTTTTTCGCCAACAGCCTTGCGGGCCTTGGTCATTGTGTAGATAAATTCCGCCATGCTTCCAAATCTACTGGGTTGGCGGGCATAACTTCCATTTACGGCCGGGATCAGGACCCGGCGAAGCACTTCCCGCTGGCCAGTACCGGCAGGACGGTAACGGTGACGGCGCCCTCGCGGACCTGGCCGATGATGCAATCCGTGCCCTGCAGGACGGCGGCTTCGATGGAGTCGGCTGCCAGACCCGTGGGGGTCCGGCTCTGGGACACCTCCAGGACCCCCGGGGCGACGCCGGATCCGGTCAAGGCGTCCGTGACCTGCTCGGTGGCCGGCTTGGGTGCCGCGGCTGCCAGTCTCACCAGGGCGTCCGTGACTGACTGCTTTACGGCATCGGTTGCGGCTGCTGCCTGCGCGGAACCGGACGGGGACGCGGCTGGTGTGCCGGCCTGTGAGGCCTGCGCCGAAGCGGACTGCGATGATGTTGGCGCTTCCGGGGAACCTGTTTGCGCGGAACCGGTTTGCGCCGCTACCGCGGGGGAACTGTCGATCGGCGGGGTGCCAACGGTGGCGCCGCCGGCACAGCCCGAAAGCACCGCGGCAACTACAGCGAGGGTGACGGCTGTCCGGGTCCGGCCTGGCTTGTTGGCCGTTTCCGAACGTGGGTCTCGTCCGTGGACTCCGGTGTGGTTGGTCTGCCGGAGGGAAGGATTGAGCCGCATTCTGACATTCTGCCACGGCAGCGCTGCCGGCCCTGGCGGGTCCCAGGTCAGGGGCGGTTGTCGACGAGTTCCCCCGTCTGCAGATCAAGGCTGGAGAGGCCGCCGTCGGTGTCCTCAATGAGCACCGACGGATCTGCGGCGTTGGTGGCCCCATCCCCATCCGCAGGGCCCGGCGGGTCCGACTCGTCGTCCGGCGGTGCCTGCTCCATCAGGGACAGAACGGGCCTGCCGGAGTTTTTGCTGAAGTTCGCCGTACCGTGCCTCAGATCCTGGCCGATGGCCTCGGCATCGATTTCGACTGCGTAATAGGTGCGTCCTTCGTATTCCCAGTCGCGGATCTTCAGTTTGCCGACGACGATCACGGGCTGGCCCTTCCGTAGGCTGCACGCGACGTTTCCCGCCATCTGCCGGTAGGCCTGGACCTCATACCAGTTGGTTTGGCTGTCCACCCAGGTTTGGCTGGGCTCGTCGAACCTGCGGACGCTCGAGGCCATGCGGAACGTGGCGGTGGCGAATCCACCGGTTGTGGTGGAACTTTTGACGTCCGTGGCCACATAGCCCCGGACGGTGATGGAATCGATCATGGTCCTGTCCTGTCTCATTTGGTGGTGCCTGGTGCAGACAACACCAGCATCGCGGCGGAGCCCCGGCAGGGCGATGCCATGAGCCGCCTATGTGGACAACCAGCGTTGCTGGCCCGGTGTGGAGGACAAGTCGGGCCGTGGAACGGGGCCGCTGCAACCCGCCCCTCGGCAATGTAAACTTTTTCAGGCGCCGGAAGTTTCATCCGAACGCCAACGCCCCAGTAGCTCAGGGGATAGAGCAGCGGCCTTCTAATCCGCCGGTCGGGGGTTCGATTCCCTCCTGGGGCACACACGAAGCGGCCGGGCCTGCACAAGCGCAGGTCCGGGCCGCTTCGAACCCGGGGCGGTTGCTGCGAATGGCGCACTGCGCTTCTGTTCGAGCACTTGGTGTCGAGGACCTGCTCGCCGGCTTACGCGAGGCTGCCCGCCGCTTCCGAGCCGGGGGCTACGGACCAGTCGCCGTCCGAAATGATGCGGACGTAACCAGGAGTGGTCAGCCTGACCGTTTCGGAGAACCTGCCTTCGGTGTCCACCGGAAGTTCGGACATATCATCGGCCCCAAAGCCTTCGACCAGGAAGCGGCCCTCCCCGTGGTGGGTGACTGTGGCCTCGTTGGATTCTGTCCGAAATACAGGACGGTGTCGCCGTGCCCTTCGACGGGCCCGTCAACGGCGGGAACTTCCGATAAATCCCTTACCATCAGGGCCCACGAACCAGTGGCGGTGACCTCGAACTCATCGGTTGTTGAGCCTGCGAATATATCCACCAGGTGCTCGCCGTAATACGGACCCTGCGTATCCATAAGCACTCCGTCCAGGCCGTTGGTTCTTACAACGGTGGCGCCCGTGCAGTCATTGCACTGGAATGACACCAGAGCCGGTAAACCACCCAGGTCCAGTGTCTGGATGCTGTCATCGCCGGTTCCGGTTACTGTCTGGGTCGCCACCGCAGTGAAGTGTCCCAGCGGGCCCTGGGTGGGCACTGCAAGGCCTCCCCTGGGGGCAGGTTCGGTATCCTTGACCCCTGTTGGGTGGGATCCGGCAAGATTGAAGCCGCCCAGCGCCACAGCCACTGTGACAGACGCCAGGGCCACAGCGTTCAGGGCGCAGAGAACACCAGTCAAAATGAACGCCAGCACCTTTCCCAGTGCGCCCAACGTCAGCAACTTCGCAATGCCAGTTCCGGTCCTGCCGAGATAAAAACGTCCACCCCAATAAACCCGGCGTGGAAAACCACACTGACTGGATAATAACGCCACGAGCGCGATTCGCTCTGCCTACCGAACGGTAAACGGCACCAAGCGCTCGGCGCAGGACACACGTCCGAGGGTCGGGACACCGGCTGCCGCACGGTTGTTTACCCCGGTGTCGTCGCACCAATCCACATTATGCGGATAAGCGGACACAAGCGCCTCACCAGCCGCGACTCCGGCAGGAACCTCAAAACGATAGGTAAAACTGCCCGCATCCGCCATGGGTGCCGTGTCCTTCAGGACCTCAACGCCGGCCGCGTCGGTGACACTGACAGCCACGCGGGCATTATCGCCATAGCGCGGATCGCAGCCGGCGTCCAGGGCCGCCACAACGACGGTCTCCCCCGCCGAGGCCATGGAAGGTGTCACCGTATACTCAGGCGGCATGCATGGGGGCGGCTTGCCCCAGGTGTTGCTGCAACCGGCGGATCCCCCCATCAGGACCACGCCGATGGCCGCCAGAACCACTGATTTGTTGCGGCTGGGCAAGCACCGCTGCAGTATGCACCCCATCGGGCAAGTATGTGTCGCCTTCACAGGAAAAAGAGGCCACGCTGCAGGTTTGTGCCCGGATTGTTGCGCGATCCAACCCCTGCTAGGCCTGCAGCAGATGCGGAGCCTCAACCAGCGAGCGCACCACGCTCCCGGCCGCGCCGAGCAGCGCGCCCGGATCCCCCACGGCGGTAACGGTGAGCTGGCCGGGGGTGAACTTGCCCGGCGCGTACTTTTCCAGGCTGGCCAGGAGCGGTGCGCGCAGCCACTGGTCGAGGACCGCGAAATGCCCACCCAGCACCACGGAACCAACGTTCACCACCCGCGCCGTGGATGCAAGCGCCACACCGAGGGCCCGGCCTGCCCGGTCCACGGCGGCCCGGGCGCCAGGGTCGCCCGAGTCAAGAGCTGACAACAGGGCTGCGAGCGCGGCTGACCGTGTTACCGGCAGGCCAGCCATTCCGGCCGCCGCAAAGATGGCGTCCTGGCCCGCCACCGTCTCCAGGCAGCCGGTTCCCCCGCAGGAGCACCGGGTGCCGCCGGGGTCCACCACCACGTGGCCCACCTCGCCGGCATGGCCCGCCGGCCCGGTGAACAACTCGGCGCCGATCACCAGTCCGCCACCCACGCCCACCTCGCCCGAAACAAACAGGAAGTCAGCATCGCCGGCAGGCCGGCGGGCAATCTCCGCCAGGGCAGCGGCATTGGCTTCATTGAACAGCGCCACGCCCAGCGGCGACCCCGGCAGCAGCGCTGCAAGGTCCAGCGGCACGCCTTCCCAGCCCAGGTTGGGGGCGGCCAGCACCATGGACCGTGCTGGATCCACAAGCCCCGGCACCGCCAGCCCGCCGCCCACGATCTGGATGCCCCGCCCGGTTGCTTCAACACAGAGGCTTGCCGCGAGCGCTGCCAGGGCAGCCACCACGGGACCCGGCTCACTGTCCCTGTTATCCCGTTCCCTTACCTCGCGCAGCAGCAAGGTTCCGGACAGGTCCGTCACCCCGGCCGCGATGTAGTCCACGTTGATTTCCATCCCCATGACTGCCCGGGCGGGATTAAGTTCAAGTCCGACGCCGGGCCGGCCGCGTTCGCCCTGCGGGTTCAGTCCGGTTTCGCGGACCAGGCCGGCGTCCAGGAGCGCAACCACGAGACTGGAAACCGACGCCTTGGTCAACCCGGTGGTAGCGGCCACGTGGGCGCGGGTGAGGTGGACGCCGGCAGGCTGCCGGGCAATCCTGCCCATCACCAGGGCCAGGTTGCTCCTGCGGACATCACCCATGTTGCCGGGCGCGCCCGTCTCAGCAAGGGCGGCGGCCTGCGCAGGCATCGCCATCGGGTCCCCCTCTCGGAAAAATTCCTGGCCGGCAATCCGCCGGAACTGTTGACCCAACCCTACGTCGACTCATATAGTTCAGGCAATGAACTAATCGTCGCGCACCGCGGCCCGACTGCAAGGATGCATCATGGCTCTTTCCCCCACTCCCGATGACAAGTTCACCTTCGGCCTCTGGACCGTCGGCTGGACCGGCGCCGATCCCTTCGGTGTGGCCACCCGCGATGCACTGGACCCCGTGGAGGCGGTGCACCGCCTCAGCGACTTGGGCGCCTACGGCATCACGTTCCACGACAACGACCTGGTTCCCTTCGACGCCACGGCATCGGAGAAGGACCTGATCCTCAAGAACTTCAAGGCAGCCCTGGCCGAGACGGGCCTGAAGGTGCCCATGGTCACCACCAACCTGTTCAGCCACCCCGTCTTCAAGGACGGCGGTTTCACCTCGAATGACCGCTCCATCCGCCGGTTCGCGCTCAGCAAGGTGCTGCGCAACATCGACTCCGCCGCCGAGTTTGGCGCCGAGACCTTTGTCATGTGGGGCGGCCGCGAGGGCAGCGAGTATGACGGCTCCAAGGACCTTTCCGCAGCTCTGGACCGGATGAAGGAAGGCGTGGACACGGCCGCCGCCTACATCAAGGACAAGGGCTACAACCTCCGCATCGCCCTGGAACCGAAGCCCAACGAACCCCGCGGCGACATCTTCCTGCCCACCGTGGGCCACGGCCTGGCGTTCATCGCCCAGCTGGAACACGGCGACATTGTGGGCCTGAACCCGGAGACCGGCCACGAACAGATGGCCGGCCTGAACTTCACGCACGGCATCGCGCAGGCCCTGTGGGCGGGCAAACTCTTCCACATCGACCTCAACGGCCAGCGCGGCATCAAGTACGACCAGGACCTGGTGTTTGGCCACGGCGACCTGACCAGCGCCTTCTTCACCGTTGACCTGCTGGAGAACGGCTTCCCCAACGGCGGCGCCACGTACGACGGCCCCCGCCACTTCGACTACAAACCCTCCCGCACCGACGGCTACGACGGTGTCTGGGAGTCCGCAAAGGCAAACATGGCCACCTACCTGCTGCTCAAGGAACGCGCCCTGGCGTTCCGCGCGGACCCGCAGGTCCAGGAAGCCCTGGCGACGTCCGGTGTCTTTGAACTCGGCGAGTCCACCCTCGCCGCCGGCGAAACCACGGCGGACCTGCTGGCAGACACCACGGCATTCGAGTCCTTCGACGCCGACCAGGCCGCCGAGCGCTCGTTCGCGTTTGTCCGCCTCAACCAGCTGGCCATCGAGCACCTGCTCAACGCCCGCTGACCCGCCGCGCACTCCGCGCCACCTGGCACCCAACAATGCGCCGCCGTCGGGCTTTCCAACAGAAGGGAAAGCCCGACGGCGGCGTACGCACCTAAGGAATCCCATGGCCCTCGTTGCCGGCATCGACAGTTCCACCCAGTCCTGCAAGGTGGTGATCCGCGACGCGGGCACCGGCGCGCTGGTCCGCCAGGGCCGGGCCACCCATCCTGACGGCTCCGAGGTGCATCCCGACCGCTGGTGGGACGCACTCCAGGAAGCCATCGGCCAGGCCGGCGGGCTCGACGATGTGGCGGCGCTTTCGGTGGGCGGCCAGCAACACGGCATGGTGGTCCTGGACAGGGGCGGGAACGTCATCCGCCCGGCCCTGCTCTGGAATGACACCCGCAGTGCCCCTGCCGCCGCGGAACTCATCAAAAACGCGGGCGACGGCGATCCCGCCTCGGGTGCCAACTACTGGGCCGGGGCAACGGGCACCGTCCCGGTCGCCTCCCTGACGCTGACCAAGCTCCACTGGCTGGCGGCCAACGAACCGGAGAACGCCGCAAAAGTGGCCGCCGTGTGCCTGCCGCACGACTGGCTGAGCTGGCGGCTTGCCGGCCACGGCCCGGTGGAGCACGGCGAAGCCAACCTGGGAGCACTCACCACCGACCGGTCCGATGCGTCCGGGACCGGCTACTACTCCACTGCCACTGACTCATACCTGCCCGACGTCATTAAGGCGTCCCTGGGCCACGTCCCGATCCTGCCCAAGGTTGTGGGCCCCCTCGAGGCCGCAGCAACAACTCCGGCCGGCGCCCTGATCGGCCCGGGCGCTGGAGACAACGCCGCGGCCGCGCTGGGTGTTGGCGCCACTGTGGGCGACGTGGTGCTCTCCCTGGGCACGTCCGGAACCGTCTTCGCCGTCTCCGCCACGCCGGCTGCCGACGCCACCGGCCTGGTGGCCGGCTTTGCCGACGCCACCGGGAACTACCTGCCCCTGGCCTGCACCCTCAACGCCACCCGCATCTTCGACGCCACCGCCGCGCTGCTGGACGTCAGCCTCGGGGAACTCAACGGCCTTGCCCTGTCGGCCGGCTCCGGCGCCGGCGGGCTGACCCTGGTTCCCTACTTCGATGGCGAGCGCACCCCCAACCTGCCGGACGCCACCGGCTCCCTCCACGGCATCACCCGCGCCAACTACTCACCGGCCAACCTGGCGCGCGCCGCCGTCGAAGGCGTGGTGGCGTCCCTGGCCGATGGCCTCGCAGCACTTCAAGCCCAGGGCGTGCAGGCTGCCCGGATCATCCTGGTGGGCGGCGGGGCGCAATCCACAGCCGTCCGGGAGGCCGCATCCGCCCTGATCGGATTGCCCACCCTGGTGCCCCGTCCCGGCGAATACGTTGCCGACGGCGCCGCCCGGCAGGCCGCCGCCGTCCTCACCGGACAGTTCCCCACCTGGGAACTCGACGCCGAGGAGCCGCAGCCCGCCAGCCCTGCCCCTGAGGTCCTGGCCCGCTACCGCAGCTACGCGGCCCTGCACTTCCCGGCGTAGGCGGTCGTCGGATCGGGGCAACGGCGGCAATGCCCGCGTCCCGGTCTGGCATACTTCGGATCATGCCCGCCCGCGATCAGCAGCCTGCCACCCCTGAGACCAGCATCAATTCCCCGGAACGCCTCCAATTCGAGGCTTTCCTCAATGAGCACCGGCTGGCCCTCAACGCGTGCCTCGACGGGCTGACGGAAGAACAGGCCCGGCGCCGGCTGGTCGCCTCCCGGACCACACTGCTGGGGCTGGTCAAGCACGTGACGTTTGTTGAGCGGGTCTGGTTCGATGAGGCCATCACGGCGCGCCCCAGAATGGAGATCGGCATCCCGGACTCGCCTGACGAATCGTTCATCCTTGCCCCGGAGGACTCCATCGCCTCCGTCCGGGAACTGCACCGGCAAGCCTGCGCCGCGTCCGCCGCGGCCACCGCAGCCCTGGACCTCACGGACCTGCTGCCCGGCAACCGCCGCGGACCACTCCCCCTCCGCTGGGTGTACCTGCACATGATCCGCGAACTGGCCCGGCACTGCGGCCACGCGGACATCCTGCGCGAACAGATCCTCGCTGCGGACACCAACCACCCATCCTGACAACGCAGTCCGGCCCGCCCCGCCGAAGCGGAACGGGCCGGAAGCCAGCGCCTTGCCTTAGCGCTTCTCGCAGGCGATGCCGTCGTTGTCGCGGTCAAGGTCGTATTCGCCCTTGTGCCGCGCCGCGCCGTCGTTGTAGCTGTAAACGGTGCTGTTGACGCGGAACGTGGTGACCGGCTTGCCGCTGGTCTTGTCCCGGGCGCCGGAGCGGCCCACACCGTGCGGATAAACCTTATTCAGCTCCGTGCAGTTTTTGTACGACTTCGGCGCGGCGGCCGAGGCCGGAACGGCCGTTGAGCCCAGGACGATGACGGTACCCGCCAGTGACGCAATAATCAGGTTTTTCAGGCGCACGTACGTGGACTCCCCCATAAAAGGCCCCGGCCGCCAGCCGGCGGGGCAGGAAAATAGTAACCCGCCGCCGCCCCGTCGGCTGTTTCCGGTTGGTAACGCGGACCCGCGCCGTGACGCAACGCGGGCCCGCGATCCTTGCACCAGGTCAGGCGTACGGGAGGACCAGCTCCGCGTAGCGCTCCTTGACCGTGGACAGGACGGTGTTGCCGTCGGTGTCCCAGATCTCCTGGTTGAAGATTTCCACCTCGATGTCGCCGGTGTAGCCGGCGTCGCGCACCCAGGTGCCGATCGTGGCGAAGTCCACCACACCGTCGCCCATGTATCCACGCGAGAGCAGCGGGTCTGCGGCGATGGGCATGTTGAAGTCGCACACCTGGTAGGAGGCGATCCGGTTTTCCCGGCCGGCGCGCGCAATCTGGGCCTTCAGTTCCGGATCCCACCAGACATGGAAGGTGTCGACGGCGACCCCCACCTCGGCGGCGGCAAAGGGCGCTGCGAGGTCCAGGGCCTGGCCCAGGGTGGAAATCAGGGCACGGTCCGCGGCGTACATCGGGTGCAGCGGTTCAAGGACCAGCCGGACGCCGTTTTCGGCGGCGAAGGGCACCAGGTCTGCGAGGCGGTCGGCGACGCGCCCGCGGGCGGCCACCACGTCCTTCTCTCCCGGAGCCAGGCCACCCACCACCAGGAACAGCTCCCTGGTGTCCAGGGCCACTGCTTCAAGGATGGCAGCGCGGTTGTCGGCGAGGGCAGCTGCCTGCCCCTCGGCGTCGGGCGCTGTCAGGAAGCCGCCGCGGCACAGGGAGGAGACCCGCAGGCCCGCGTCCTTGATCAGGCGCGCGGCCTTGTCCAGGCCGGCCTCCTCCACCCGGTCCCGCCAAGGGCCGATCGAGGGGATGCCGGCGTTGACGCAGCCTTCAACTACCTGTGCCAGCGTCCACTTCTTGGTGGTGGCACTGTTGATGGCGAGGCGGGAGAAGTCGCTCATACCCCCACCCCGTTGATCCGCAGGTAGTCGGACATCCGGAAGGCGGCCAGGGCCGGATCCTTCAGGAGTCCGGCCTGGTCGGCCAGTTCAAACGTCCGTGACAGGTGCGCTACCGAGCGGCCCGAGTGCAGGCCGCCCACCATCTGGAAGCCAGGCTGCTTGCCGTTGAGCCAGGACATAAACGCGATCCCGGTCTTGTAGTAGAACGTGGGGGCGCTGAAGATGTGCTTGCCCAGCTCACGGGTGGAGTCCAGGATCTCCCGCGCCCTGGCGGGGTTGCCCGCTTCGTAATGCTGCAGCGCAACCGAGGCGGCGGGGTAGATGGCCGCGAAGATGCCCAGCAAGGCGTCCGAATGGTGGGTTCCGTCGCCGTCGATCAGTTCCGGATAGTTGAAGTCATCGCCGGTGTAGAGCCGGACGCCTTCAGGCAGGGCGGCCCGCAGGGCCACCTCGTGGCTGGCGTCGAGGAGGGAGACCTTAACGCCGTCCACCTTGGCGGCGTTGTCCTTGATGAGTCCCAGGAAGGTTTCGGTGGCAGCTGCCACGTCATCCGAACCCCAATACCCGGCCAGCGCGGGATCAAACATGGTGCCCAGCCAGTGCAGGATGACGGGCTGGTCAACTTCCTGCAGCAGGGTGCTGTAGACCTTCAAGTAGTCCTCGGGACCTGTGGCCACCTGGGCCAGGGCCCGCGAGGCCATCAGGATGATCTTGGGTCCGGCCTCCGAGACAACGGCGATCTGCTCGCGGTACGCCTCGAGGACTGCTTTCAGGCCGGCCTCGCCGGTGGGCAGGGTGGCCACGTCCAGCTGGTCCGTACCCGCACCGCAGGAGACGAGGTCGCGAACGGACTTCCCTGCAGTCGCGGCGTTGTTGCCGGCCACGACCGAGGCGGCTTCGACGCCGGTGCGCTTGATGAGCTGCTGGGTGGCGGCCCAGTCCAGGCCCATGCCCCGCTGGGCAGTGTCCATGGCATCGGCGACGCCCAGGCCGTAGGACCAGAGCTCGTGCCGGTAGGCCAGGGTGGCGTCCCAGTCCAGCCGGGCCGGGGCGCCGGGTGTGTTGTCAGCGGAAACTTCGGGGATGACGTGTGCCGCGGCGTAAGCGCGGCGGGCTGTCAGGGGGGCCGTAGGCCGGGCCCAGCTGGTGTTGCCCCGCAGCCGGTATTCCCGGGTGCCGCCGTCGTTGGAGGGAAGGATAAGGGAAGTCATCAGAGGGTGATCTCCGGGATGTCGATGGTGCGGCGTTCGTCGTTGGACTGCAGGCCGAGTTCTGCCAGCTGCACGCCACGGGCTGCGGAAAGCAGGCCAAAGCGGTGTTCGCGGCCGGCGACGACGTCGCGCAGGAACTCTTCCCACTGCAGCTTGAAGCCGTTGTCGAGTTCGGCGTTGGCGGGAACTTCCTGCCACTGGTCGCGGAAGGATTCCGTAACGGGCAGGTCCGGGTTCCAGACCGGCTTGGGAGTGTGGGCGCGCTGCTGTGCAACACACTTGTTCAGGCCGGCGACGGCGGAGCCATGGGTGCCGTCGATCTGGAATTCCACCAGTTCGTCGCGGTAGACGCGGACGGCCCAGGAGGAGTTGATCTGGCCCACGACGGCGTCGCCGGCAGGGGTCTCGAGCTCGAAGATGCCGTAGGAGGCGTCGTCGGCCGTGGCCTTGTATTCCTTGCCGGCCTCGTCCCAGCGGGCAGGGATGTGGGTGGCGGTCTTGGCGCTGACGCTCTTGACCTTGCCGATGATGCCTTCGAGCACGTAGTTCCAGTGGCAGAACATGTCCGTGGTCATTCCGCCGCCGTCTTCCTTGCGGTAGTTCCAGGACGGGCGCTGCGCAGCCTGCACGTCGCCTTCGAAGACCCAGTAGCCGAATTCGCCGCGGATGGAGAGGATGCGGCCGAAGAAGCCTTCATCCACCAGGCGGCGGAGCTTGACCAGCCCGGGGAGGTACAGCTTGTCGTGGACAACGCCTGCGGTGACGCCGGCGTCCTTGCCGATGCGGGCCAGCTCGATGGCTTCCTCGAGGGTTTCGGCGGTGGGCTTCTCCGTGAAGATGTGCTTGCCGGCCAGCATCGCCTTCTTAAGGGTGGCGGCGCGCAGGCTGGTCATGGACGCGTCGAAGATAACGTCGACGGTGGGGTCGTTGATGACCGAGTCCAGGTCGGTGGTCCATTCGGAGACCTTGTGCAGCTCGGCGAGTTCACGGATTTTTGCTTCGTTGCGGCCCACCAGGATGGGTTCCACCTGGACGCGGGTGCCGTCTTCGAGGGTGAAGCCGCCGGCGTCGCGGATGGGAAGGATGGAGCGCAGCAGGTGCTGGCGGTAGCCCATCCGGCCGGTGATGCCGTTCATGGCGATGCGGATGGTTTTTGTTTCGAAGCCCATGTGTCCTCCACGGTGAGTGAGCAGTGTTACTCAAGCTGATTGGGAAAGCGCATTCCCACTGCTTCAATAATGCACCGGAAAGGACAGGGTTGGCAAGCGCTTTCCGCAAAGAACTTCCCCTGCCATACTGGGGGAACTGTTATTTGGCCCACTTTTTACGTTGACCAGGAGATGTTGTGGCTGCTAGTACCCTGACCGAAGTGGCCCGGCTTGCCGGGGTATCGCCTGCCACGGCGTCCCGTGTATTGAACGGCTCGGCCCGCACCCCCGGGCCCGATATCGCCCAGCGGGTCCGCCAGGCAGCGGACTCCCTGGGTTACATTCCCAACGCGCAGGCCCAGGGCCTGGCGAAGTCCAGTTCGGGCCTGATCGGGCTGATTGTCCATGACATCGCCGATCCTTACTTCGCGGCGATTGCCCGGGGCGTCCAGGACGCGGCACGGGAACAGCGCCGCATGGTCCTGCTCGCCACAACAGGCGGGGCACCGGCCGAGGAGAAGGAAGCCGTGGCGGCGTTTGCGGCCCGGCGCGCCGACTCGATCGTCATCGCGGGCTCCCGCTCCGCCCGCAGCGAGGATCTGCAGGACAATGCCGAACTGGCCGCGGAGCTGGACAGGTACTGCCGCAACGGCGGCCAGGTGGCTGTGGTGGGCCATCCCGTTGTTGGCGCGTCGGCCAGCGAGGGATACCACGTGGTGGCCGTCCCCAACGAGGAGCTTGCCGAATCGCTGGCGGCCAGCCTGGCCGAGGGCCGCGATTGCGATTTTGTGGTGATTGGCGGACCTGAGGGTCTGTTCACCTCCGATGACAGGATCCGCGGCTTCCAGGCAGGCCTGGAGCGGGCCGGCCGGCCGGCTGCGGAACTGGTGCGGAGCGCCTTCAACCGCTCCGGTGGTTACGAGGCCGGGCTGGCGCTGGCCCAACGGCTCAAGGCGGCCGGCCCCGCCCGGCGGCCGCTCTGCATCTTCGCCGTCAACGACGTGATGGCCATCGGCGCCACGGCCGCGCTGCGCGCCGAAGGCCTGCGGATCCCCCGCGATGCCACCATCGCCGGGTTTGATGACATCGAGACGCTTCGTGACTTCCGCCCGGCGCTTTCAACGGTGCGGTTGCCGCTCGAAGACATCGGCCGCCTGGCCACCCGGGCCACCGCCCGCGGCGCGGCCGAACACCCGGATGAGGCCGGCCCACCCATCACGGGAGCCGTGACCCTGCGGCGAAGTACCGAGGCCGGGGCATGAGCGGCGGGCCTGTTGCGGGCCTGAGCGTGGTGCCCGCCGGGGCTGAAAGACCCAGGCCGGCCGTGCTGGTGCTCCCGGGCGGCGGCTATGCCCGCCAGGCGGATCACGAGGCCGAGCCGGTCGCCGAGTGGCTGGCGTCCCTGGGAATCCACGCGTTTGTGCTGCGCTACCGGGTGGCGCCGGACAGGCATCCGGCTCCCCTGATGGACGCCAAGGAAGCCATGCTGTACATCCGCAGCGGCGCCCACGGGCTGGACCTGGAACCAGGCCGGGTTGGCGTGCTGGGCTTCTCAGCCGGCGGGCACCTCGCTGCCACCCTGTCCACGGGAGTGGCCACGGGCAGTTCCCGGCTGGACGTGGATGCCAGCGTGCCGGACCGGACTGTCCTGTGCTATCCCGTGGTGTCCTACACCGCTGAAGTACACCAGGGCTCGGTGGATAACCTCCTGGGCGACGCGCCGCCGTCGGACCTGCTGGCCGAAGTCTCCGCAGAGCAACAGGTGGGCGCGGACACGCCGCCGGCGTTTGTCTGGCACACCGCCGACGACGCCGCCGTGCCCGTCAGCCACAGCCTGGGTTATGCAGGCGCCCTGATGGCCGCCGGCGTCCCGGCAGAACTGCATGTTTTCCCGAACGGCCGGCACGGGCTGGGGCTGGCCGGCGGCGAAGCGGGCCCGGACCAGTGGCCTGCCTTGTGCGCCGCGTGGCTGCAGCGCGCGGGCTGGGCCCAGTCCTGAAGCCGTGACCGGAGGCCTGTCCGGCCTTAGCCGAGGGCCCTGATGGCCCAGGCCGCGGTGTGGGTGTCACCCGGCTGGAGGTGGATCAGGTCAGTCCCTGAGTTGAAGGCATCCGGCGGGCAGGTCATGGGTTCCACGGCGAGGCCCAGCCGGTCCGGCTTGGTGGGTTTGTCGGCGGTGTGGATCTGCACCCAGGCCCACTCTGCACCCCATTCGAGCTCCACCCCGGTTCCGGAGGGATCGTGCACCCTGACGCGCGCCGTTTTCGAGTCATCGCTGGTGATGCCCGTGAATGCGTGGTCGATTTTTACCGGACCGAGCCGGCGCTCTGCGCGGAAATCGAAGCTGCCGCCCGCCACCTGCTTCATTCCCACCGGCAGCAGCCTGTCCGGCGTCACCGCAAGGTACTCGGAGGCCGGCAGTTCCAGGGTCCATTCGTCCAGCGGCGCCGGCCCTGCCACCAGGTAGGGGTGCGGGCACACGCCGTATGGCCCGGCCGTCCCGCCGGTGTTGGCGGCCCGGACGGAGCAGTGCAGGCCGTCGGCCGCCAGCGTGTAGCTGACTTCCAGGTCCAGGTCCGCAGGGTAGTCCGGACCCGCCTCGACGGTGCAGCCCAGGGTGACGGAGGAGTTGGTCGTCTCGCGCACGTCCCACACCTGGTCCGTCGCAAGCCCATGCAGTGCTGCGCCGCGCTCCGGTTCGTTGATCCCAGCCTGGAACGCCGTGCCGGCGTACTCGTAGGCGCCGTCCGCCAGGCGGTTGGGCCACGGGGCGCAGATGACGCCCCGGTAGTCGGGAATCCTGCCCCCGGCCCCGAAGCCCACCACCAGGTCCCGGCCGTTGTGCTGCAGCTCCCGGAGGGCGCCCCCGCGTGAAGTGACCACCGCAGAGTAGGGCCCCATGGCGATGCTGGTTTCGGTCATGCGTCCTCCGGTTCGACAATATTGTTAGCGCTAAACAGCGTAGCCCAGATCCTGCCGGCGGGCACCGCCCGCAAAAGGGCCGGTGCTGGCTACAGTAGCCTCATGGACATTCCGGACCACGTCAATCGGGAACTGATCTCGGCCATCCGATCGGCCCTGGCGGACCACGCCGACCCGGGGCGGGCCGCCGGTGCCCAGGCCTATATGAAGTCGGAGCTCCCGTCGCTGGGCGTCCGCGTTCCCGATGTCCGCCGGATCGCAGCGGACGCCGCGGCCGGGCTGCCCTTTGAATCTGCGGATCAGCTTCGGGCCACGGTGCTGGAGCTGTGGCGCACCTCCACCGTGCGGGAGGAACGCTACGCGGCCATCGACCTGACGGGCAACCGGATGGTGGCCCGGGATCTGCACATGCTTCCCGTTTATGAGGAGATCATCCGCACCGGCGCGTGGTGGGACTTTGTGGATGGTGTGGCCGGGAGGATCTGTGGACTGCTGCAGGCCCATCGGGATGAGATGACTGCGGTGATTCTGGCCTGGAGCACGGACCCCGATTTCTGGATCCGGCGATCGGCCATTCTGTCGCAGCTGAAGGCAAAGACTGCCACGGACACCCGGCTGTTGGCGCAGGTTATTGTGCCGAACCTGGCGGATGGGGAATTCTTCATCCGCAAGGCCATCGGGTGGTCCCTGCGCGAATACGGCAAGACGGCGCCGGGCTGGGTCCGGGGCTTCGTGGCGGAGAACTCAGCTTCCCTCAGCCAGCTCTCGCGCCGTGAAGCGTTACGGCGGCTGCCAGGACCTTCAGGCGGCCCGGCCTGATGCCTGGCGGCTCAGATGACTGGGCGTTCCACCACGGGATCGCCGGCCTTGCGGAACAGTGAGCGCGTCCGTGGGTCCCAAAAGACCAGGTACAAAGCAAACAGGACCCCGGTGACCGCCGCAGCCACCCGCGCAAGGAGCAGGGCGAAGCCAACATCACCTGTCTGCAGGTAGGGGAAAACTTCCAACTGGTCGGAGTTGGCGTAGATGATGAAGAAGGACACCACAAAGTAGAGGGCCTTGACCTGCCAGTCGTTCCGGATCCCGGTGACGGCAAATAGCGGGATCAGCCAGACCACATACCAGGACTGGATGATCGGCGAGAGCAGCACCACGGCAGCGAACGCCAGCGTGAGCCGGCGCATCAACCGGTCGTAGTCCCCTTTGAGAATCAGCCAGCCGGCGATGCCTACGGCCAGGAGTTTGCCGGCGTTGGCCACCACCGCCGAGAGCAGGGCGCCGTCCAGTCCGAAAGCGCTGCCGAGGGAGCCCACCACCATGCCGATCAGCCCCACCGGCGCGTACCAGATGGAGATGCTGCCGGGAGCGGACAGCCCGTTGATCCAGCCGAAGCCAAAGCCGTTAACAAGGCTCATGAGGACCAGCAGTGCCAGGCTGAGCCCGGCCGTCAGCGCCCAGAAACCGATCTTCCGCAGCCAGCCGGCGTCCCGGCCGGCCCAGAGCAGGCCAATGAACGGCAGGAACACAATGGTGATGGGTTTGACCGCGATGGAGAGGGTCACCAGGACGATGCCGCGGACCACCCGCCGGGTGGCCGCGTAGTACAGGCCTGCCAGGGCCAGGCCGATCATCAGTGAATCATTGTGGACGCTGGCGATGAAGTTGGTGAGGAACAGCGGGTTCGCGGCCGTCAGCCAGAGAGCCCGGTGGGGGTTCACACCATGCAGTTCGGCCAGCTTGGGGACATAAATGACGCAGAGCACCACGCCGGCCAGGGCCACCAGCCGGAACAGCATCACGCTGGCTTCGGGATGGACATTGGTGGACCACACCACGAACTGTTCGATCCAGAGGAACAGTTGACCGTAGGGAACGGGCGCCTCCGTCCACATCTTGTCCGCCCCGAGCTGGAAATAGTTGGAGAGGGCTGAGATCCCGTTCCGGTAGGGGTTGAAGCCCTCCACCATCAGCCGCCCCTGGCCGATGTAGGCGTAGACGTCCCGGCTGAACAGCGGCACGCTGAACATCATGGGCAGGCTCCAGGCCCCGATCGCGGTCAGCGTCGCCCGGCGGGCCCGCGGACCCCAGACGCGCACACGCTGCCCCAGCCTCAGCCAGGCCCGTACCAGCAGCATGCCGCCCACGGCCAGCAGCACAATGGAAAGCGCGACGCCGACGGCCTCGGCCCGCATCCAGATGAACAGCGGGACACGGCGCAGCTCAGAGACGGGGGCCAGCCAGCCGACGCCCAGGGAGCCGATAAACATAAACAGCGAACCGACGAAGCCGGCAAGGATCGGGGAGCCGGGATTGTCCACCTCCGGGCCGGCCGCTCCGGCAGGGGCGGCCGCCTTCTCCCCCGTCGCGGGCATAGGCGCCGTCATCTTCAGGATCGTCCAATCTTTTGCTGTCCGCTGTTGCGTCCGCGCTTGGGCTGACCGGCGCGGCGCCGGGCAGTCCCGGGCGCGTTACTGCGGCAGCAGTGCAGGCCGCGTACCCGAAATCCTAGCACCGGCGTCCGGGTTGAAGGTGAAACGGTAGGCTGGTCCGGTGCCTATCTCTAACGAACGAATCGTCTGGATCGACTGCGAAATGACAGGTCTGGATATCGAAAACGATGCCCTGATCGAAGTCGCCGCGCTGGTCACCGATTCAGAACTGAACATCCTTGGCGACGGGGTGGATGTGGTCATCAAACCCGATGACGCAGCCCTGGCCCAGATGAATGATTTTGTCCGGGACATGCATACGACGTCGGGCCTCCTGAAGGAACTGCCGGCGGGCAAGACCATGGCCGAGGCCGAGGCCGCAGTTATGGCCTACATCTCAGAATGGGTGCCGGACCCCCGCAAAGCGCCGCTGGGCGGCAACTCGGTGGGAACCGACCGGGTGTTCCTGTCCCGCGACATGCCCGCCGTTGTGGAGCACCTGCACTACCGGGTCATTGACGTCAGCACCATCAAGGAACTGTCCCGCCGCTGGTTTGCCCGGGCATACTTCCAGTCCCCCGCCAAAAAAGGCGGCCACCGGGCGCTCGGTGACATCATCGACTCCATCGACGAACTCCGCTACTACCGGGAGGCCGTTTTTGTGCCCGCCCCGGGGCCTGACAGTGCCACGGCGAAGTCGATTGCCCGCCGGCTCACCGCCGGGGAGCACAACGAGGCGTAATTTCCGCCACGTTTTGCGGATTTTTTGCCAAAAACAGCAAAAGTGGTGAAAGCAGCCCCGAACAGCAGGTAAGCTATTTGAGTTGCCTTTCGAGGGAGCCGGTCAGCCGGTAAACCTGCGGGGCACATGGTGGGCTTAGCTCAGTTGGCAGAGCGCCTGGTTGTGGTCCAGGAGGTCGCGGGTTCAACCCCCGTAGCTCACCCGCACAGGATGGTCGTGGACCTTCCAAGAAGGAGGCCGTACCGGATACCCGGTGCGGCCTCCTTTGTTTTGTTTCCTGCCCGGGCGAACCGGCCGGGGCCGCACGTCGAAGGACCGCTGAAGATGACTGTTCTGCCAATCACCATCTGGGGAGAGCCCGTACTCCATCGCCGGGCAGCCGAAGTGGAGGAGTTCGACGACGCGCTCCGCACCCTTATTGCCGACATGTTCGAAACGAACGACGCCGCCAACGGCGTGGGGCTGGCGGCACCCCAGGTGGGTGTGGGTAAACGGCTTTTCGTCTACAAATACGCCAACGACGACGGCGCTCCCGCCACCGCAGCCCTGGTCAATCCCGTCCTGACGCTCTCCAAGGTCTCCGGTGCAGTCCCCGATCCGGATGAGGAGGAAGAGGGCTGCCTGTCCTTCCCGGGTGAGCAGTATCCGCTCAAGCGCGCCGACTGGGCGCGCGTGGAAGCCTTCGACGGATATGGCCAGCCGGTCGAGTTTGAGGCAACCGGCTGGTTTGCCCGGGTCATCCAGCATGAATTCGACCATCTCGACGGCAAGCTGTACGTCAACCGCCTGCTGGACCGTTATGGCCGCAAGGCAATGAAGCAGGCGAAAAAGCACGGCTGGGGCGTTCCAGGGCTGACGTGGCTCCCCGGCGTCGACCCGGACCCGTTCGGGCACTGACCCCACAGGGCAACGGCCTGGATCAGGGGACCCTGATGGCCTGCTGTCCGGGGCAGGAGCCCAGCACCCGGTTCATGGCGTCCTTTTCGGCAGCAGTCACCCAGAGGCCGTAGGCGGCTTTCACCGAAATCTGGCGGGCCACGTAATGACAGCGGATTGATTTGTTCGGCGGCAGCCAGGTGGCCGCGTCGCCCGCGCCTTTTTCCTGGTTCGCTGCGCCGTCCACAGCGATGAGGTTCAGCGGATCGTTGGCCAGGGCGGTGCGCTGTGCGGGGCTGAGCTGCTGGGCACCCTTTTGCCAGGCATCCGCCAGGGCCACCACATGGTCAACCTGCACGGCCTGGCTACTGTCAGGGCCCCGGTTGAAATTTATGCCGCGTGCCGTGTACGGGTCCGTGAACCGGCCGGCCGCGACGTTGCAGCGTGACCCCTCGCTGAACCGGACATCAGCCAGGTCGCGGCGGAGGATGTCGTTGCGCGTGTCGCACCCGTTGTGGTCCATGTCCAGCCACGCCGCGCCAAAGGCTTCCCGCTTGTATCCGCCCTTGCCTGCGCGGCCCTTTACCGGCAGCCCGTTGAGGACGTTGCCCGCTGCGCCGGCCGGCACGGGGTGGACGGGAGCCACCGGCTTCATCCAGCCCGGCTCGAAGACCGGGGCAACTGTGGGACCCGGCAACGATGGGCCGGCTGCGGCAAACTGCCCGGCAGTGAAGAACCAGAACAGTCCGGAAAGCAAGGCCAGGGCTGCAACGGCGAGCAGGGCCCACGCGGCCCGTGACCTGCGCCGGGCACGCCGGTACGCGGCCCAGCTGACGCTCACGGCTCAACGACGGTAGGTGTGGGGACAAGCATCAGGAAAGCCTAGGGCACCCGCAGCAGGGCTGCCCCGTTATCCACAGTGTGGAGGGCCACTCGACCCTTCGGTGGGACGGTTACTGTTCCCGGACCACCCTGCGGAGGTCCTCCTCGGCCACGGCCAGCAGGTCCTCAAGCTGGCGCACCCGGTCTGCACCGACGTCGCCCGTTTTGTGGCCCGCACGGGCCCCTTCCAAAAGCCGGATGGCTTCCTTGTGGTTGTCTTGTGCCACGTCGAGAGCGTGTTCGAGGGTGGTTTCGTGCCGGATTGCCTTTTCTTTTTCCATTCCCCCAGTGTGGTACTGATTCCCGGCTGATTCCAGAGAACCAGCCGGGAATCCGCTGACCGTTTGACGGATCAGACGGCGATGGCCGCCAGCGCAGCGGCGCTTTCCTTCGCGGGGAAGGACGGCGGGTTGACCCCTGCCATCTCCTCCATCACGCGGACCACCTGGCAGCTGTAGCCGAATTCGTTGTCGTACCAGACGTAGAGCACCAGGTTTTTGTCGGTGGAGACGGTGGCCAGGCCGTCCACGATGCCGGCGCGGCGGGAGCCCACGAAGTCGGTGGAAACAACTTCGGGCGAGTCGATGTAGTCGATCTGCTTGCGCAGGCCCGAGTGCAGCGACATTTCCCGGAGGTAGTTGTTGACCTCGTCCTTGGTGGTCCCGTTCTCCAGAGTGAGGTTCAGGATGGCCAGGGACACGTCAGGCGTGGGGACGCGGATGGAACTGCCGGTGAGCTTGCCCAGGAGTTCAGGCAGTGCCTTGGCAACGGCTTTGGCGGCGCCGGTTTCGGTGATGACCATGTTCAGCGCTGCCGAGCGGCCGCGCCGGTCGCCCTTGTGGAAGTTGTCGATCAGGTTCTGGTCGTTGGTGAACGAGTGCACCGTTTCCACGTGGCCGTGGATGACGCCGAACTTGTCGTTGATGGCCTTCAGCACCGGAGTGATGGCGTTGGTGGTGCAGGATGCGGCGGTGACGATCCGGTCGCTGTCCTCGATGGTGGTGTGGTTGATGCCGTGGACGATGTTCTTCAGGTCGCCCTTGCCCGGCGCGGTCAGGAGGACCCGTGCCACGCCGGTGCTCTGCAGGTGCTGCGAGAGGCCCTCGGCATCGCGCCAGCGGCCGGTGTTGTCCACAACCAGGGCGTTGTGGATGCCGTAGGTGGTGTAGTCGATGGTGGCGGGGTTGTCCGAGTAGATGACCTGGACCTGGACGCCGTTGGCCGTGATGGTGTTGGCAACCTCATCGATGCGGATGGTGCCCTCGAAGGAGCCATGGACCGAGTCGCGGCGAAGCAGGCTGGCCCGCTTGGCGAGGTCGTTGTCCGAGCCGCGGCGCACCACGATGGCGCGCAGGCGAAGGCCGTGGCCGCCGCCGGCCTTTTCGATCAGGAGGCGGGCCAGGAGCCGGCCGATCCGGCCGAAGCCGTAAAGCACAACATCGGTGCTGGTGCGGTCATCGCCGCCGCGCTTGCCCACAACGTCGGCAAGTTCAGCGCGGAGGAATTCCTCGAGCGAGGCGCCGTCGCCTTCTTCCTTGAACTTCTGGTTCAGGCGCGCGATGTCGATCGCTGCGGCGCCGAGTTCCAGGCCGGCAAGGGTATTGAGCAGCGGCGCTGTCTCTTCCAGGAGCAGTTCGTCCTTGCTCATCCTGCGGGCGAAGCGGTGCGCCTTGAGGATGTTCATGGTGGACTTATTGATCAGGCTCCGGCCATGGATGCTGGTGACCACGTTGTTGTCGCGGTACAGCCGGCCAATCACCGGGATCATGGCCTCGGCGAGGGCCTCCCGGCCCATCCACGTATCAAGACAAGAATCTGACGTCTGGCTCACAGAAATACCTTCCTCGGTTCAGCCGCGTACGTCGTCGTGCGCGGTTGTAGGCCACCTGATGATGTCCAGTGGCAGTGGCGCCGGCAGGGTTCGGCCCTGGGCACCGGGATCGCTGGCAAAGAAAAACCGCCGGTTAAGAACGGAGCTCCGGCGGAAGAACCCCTGCGTTCGGTTCCATTCTAATTTGGCGTGATGCCTGTTTGAGTCCCCGGCGCCGTGAAATCACTCACACCTGCCGTTCAGTTATGGAGGGCGGAAAAGAGGTTCAGGCTGAACGAATAGATGACCCACGAGAGATAAGGCAGCATTAGCAGCCCCGCAGTGGCACTGACCGGGCCGAAGCGCACCACAAGGAATCCCACGGACAAACCCAGGCCGGCAATGACCACCAGGGCACCCCAGAGGGCCGCTGTGCCGATCAACGGATACAGGCCAAAAAACGTCAGCGGCCACGCGGCGTTGAACAGCAGCTGTGCGGCGTACCACCACCGGGTGCTGCCGCGAAGTGCTTGCCGGCGCCATACCAGCCACGCCGCCAACGCCACGGCGGCGTACAGGAGCATCCACATGGACCTGAACATCCAGCCCGGCGGCATCCACGGGGCTTTGACGGATGCGGCGAACCAGCCGGTGGAGTTCAGAATGATGGGCACTGATGCAACGATCCAGGCTGCCATCGACAGGCCAAGAAACCCCAGCAGGGCAGCCGCCTGCCCGCCGGGGGAAGGAACCTTACGTCCGGAAGCGGACGGAAGGTCAGAGATTGGAAGCACGCTTCAGGATGCCCAACGCATCGGACCAGGTCAACTCCGCCTGCCCGCCTACCAGGCTGGATAGCGCTTGCTGGCATACTGACACGGTGCAGAAGATAACAATCAACGGTCCGGACTACGCGAAAATCCAGGATGAGGGACACTACGAAGTGAAACTCAAGGACTTCACCCTGGACTTCTATTTCCGGCCATCGGAGTCTAAAGCGGCCTATATCTTCTCACCGGGATGGATCAACCGCGAGACCTACCCGTACCCGTACTTCCAGCGAATGAAGTGGCTGGCTGACCTGGACGGCGTGGGCATATCGCTGGCCGACCCCACCCAGCGCCTGGCAGATGACGTTCAGATTGGTTGGTTCATCGGGACCGCTGCGGCTGACTACGCCAAAATCACGGCGGCATTCATGGGCGGGCTGCTGCGGCATTTGGGGATTCAGCCTAGCCAGACGCTTTTCTTCGGTTCATCCGCTGGCGGTTTCGCCTCCCTGGCCATGGCCACCCACCTTCGCGGCGCCAAAGCGTTGGCGGTCAACCCGCAGACCGAAATCCTGCGGTTCCACGACGTTGGTGAACTCGCACGGACCCTGCGGGCCAGCTTCGGCGGCATGAGCTCCATCAAGATTGAGGCGACCATGCCCTGGCGCGTCAGCATCGCGGAGTTGTGGAAAAAGGAAGAGCATGTCCCGGCCGCGACGGTCATGATCAACACCCACGACCACTGGCACATGCAGCACCACCTGGTGCCTTTGGTTGCCGGACTGACACGGGCCGACGCCGCAGCGGGGGTCAGCATCCGCTTCTTCAGCAACGAAGAGGCCGGCCACAATCCCCCGCCAGCGCACAGGCTGGTCCCGGTCATGAAGGAACTGATGGCGTCCTGATTCCCTTCAACGAAAAAGGCGCCCTCCAGGGGGCGCCTTTTGTGTGGATGGGACAGCCGATACGCCGGGTTCTGTTCCCCCGAACCGTTACCGGTAAGGGAGCGACGGCCATCCATCTACGGACGCCGTTGCCGACGCCCTCCAGCAGCCTACCCGGACACTCGGGCGGGCAGCCCTCAAACGTGTCCTGTCTGGCCTTGCTCCGGGTGGGGTTTACCTAGCCTTCCCGGTCACCCGGGAAGCTGGTGGTCTCTTACACCGCCGTTTCACCCTTACCTGCACTCCCCCGTCCAAGGACGGCTGAGGCAGGCGGTCTTTTCTCTGTGGCACTGGCCTGCGGGTTACCCCGAGTGGGCGTTACCCACCACCCTGCCCTGCGGAGCCCGGACGTTCCTCGAGCCACTTGCGTGACGCGCGGCCGCCTGGCTGTCCCATCCGCATCAAGTCTAACGGTGCGGGTGCCGGAACCTGGCGCCGCCGCGCGTTGGAGCGCCGGTAGGATCGGACGGTGCTGATTCTGCTTCCCCCCTCCGAAGGCAAGACCCCCGCCGTCCGCGGCCCCGCAGTCGACTGGTCCACACTCAGTTTTCCGGCCCTGAACACCCACCGGGCCACCGTCCTGGAGGCATTGGGAACGGTCAGCGCCCACCAGGATGCCCTGGCCCTGCTTGGCGTGGGGGCGTCCCTGCAGGACGACGTCGACCGGAACACCCGGTTGCACGCGGAACCGGCGGCCCCTGCCCACCAGATTTATTCCGGGGTTCTGTACGACGCGCTCGGCTACCGCAGCCTGATCCCAGCGCAGCGGCGCAAGGCGGACCAGTCGGTGCTGGTGATTTCGGCGTTGTGGGGGGCGATCCGGTTCGGTGACAGCGTCCCCGCCTACCGCTTGTCCATGGGAACCTCGCTGGCCGACGTCGGCCGGCTGGCCTCGTTCTGGAAACCGCAGCTGAGCGCCGCCCTCGCACCGGAGCTGGCGGACCACCTGCTGGTGGACTGCCGGTCCAGCACCTACGCAGCGGCGTGGGCGCCGCCGTCGGACCGTACTGTTGCCGTCAACGTGTTCACCGAGGTGGCCGGCGTCCGCAAGGTGGTGAGCCATTTTGCCAAGCACACACGTGGGGAACTGGCACGGCACCTGCTGGCGCGGCGCGGCAACGCCCCCGCCACGCCGGCGGCCCTGCTGAAAGCGGCCCGCGAAAGGTGGGACGCGGAGTTGGTTCCCGGCACGGTGCGCAAGCCGCACGCGCTGAACATCATCCTCCCCAACTAGGTCGCAGTAGATGTCGTTTTGACGCCCCAAAACGACATCTACTGCTAGTTAGTTGGGGTCAGCTGGCGGGGGCCGCGGCGTTCCACTCGTCGGAGCGGACCAGGATGGCCCCGGAGTCCGGGCAAAACACAATGTCATCGGCAGCGGCGGCCTTGATCTCGGCCAGGTCGCCCGGGCTGAGCTTCATGCCGGACGCCTCCGAGGTGCCGTGGAACAGCCGGGCTGCGCCCACGCCCCGCTTCGCCAGCGTCTTTTCATACACCGCCAGGAGTGCGGGTTCCAGCAGCGCAGCGAAGTCGTCCCGCTTGGCTTTTACCTCCGTGGCTTCGGCAGCCACTTCGGCCAGCGCCGCGTCGAGCTCGGCGCGGATGCCGCCGAAGGAGCCCTGGATGACGTCAACGATAACCTGCTGCCCGGCCTGCGTTGCCCGCAGGGTATCCAGCCGTTCCAGGACCTCCAGTTCCACGTCCTCGAGGTCCGAGCGCCGCTTGTTGAGCGAGACGATGTCCTTCTGCAGGGCCACCAGGTCCTTGGACAGGCCGGTGCCGCTGTTCAGTTTCGCTTCGTCCCGCTGGATGCGGCCGGCAACCTGTTCGACGTCGGCCTCAGCCCGCTTCAGCTCGGCTTCAGCATCGTGGACGGCAACCTTCGCCGAGCCCAGGGTGCCGTTTGCAACGGCCAGTGCAGCTTCGAGGTCCTTGATGCGGGGATCGGTCTCAAGCGTCCGGCGGCGGTTGGCCAGCGACGTCAGTTTGGCGTCAAAACCCTGCAGCTCAAGCAACTTCAACTGTTCCGCCGGTGCTGCCTTCGCCACTTTTACCTCCGCTAAAACCTTCCGGCCCATGGCCGGGCACCGATTTGGCGCTCCCACGACTCTAGCGCCTGCCCTGCTTCCCTGCCTCGCTGCGCGGGCTGGGTTGTGTGCGGGCCCGGCCTAGCCGGGAGTCAGGATGAAGTCCCAGGGGTCACTGTTGGTGCCACTGACCCTGAGCTGCACCTCGTGGCCCTGGTCCGAGAGGACGTTGCCCAGCGCGGCGGCAGCAGCCGGAAGCCAGAGCCATTCACTGGCAAAATGCGAGACGTCCACCAGGTAAGGCCTGCCGTTCACAGCCGCCTCGCGGGCCTCCGAGGCAGGATGGTGCCGCAGATCCGCGGTGACGTAGACGTCCGCATGGCTGGCGCGGACCTCGTCAAACAGCGAATCCCCCGCGCCGCCGCAGACAGCGACCCGGCGTACCAGGCCGTCCTTGTCGCCGGACACCCGGACGCCGCCGGCCACCGCCGGAAGGATACCGAACACCCGGGCAGCGAAGTCGCCCAGGCTGACGGCCTCCGCAAGGTCCCCTACCCGGCCGATGCCTTCTTCCGGCAGTCCGTGGGCGGCTGCCGTCAGCGGGACCGCATCCTGAAGCCCCAGCGCATCGGCCAGTACATCGGAAACACCGCCGACGGCGGAATCCCCGTTGGTGTGCACGGTCAGCAGTGCAGTGCCTGATTCGATCAGGCGGTGCACGGCCCTGCCTTTGGCAGAGGTGGCAGCCACGGACGTGACGCCCTTGAGCAGCAGCGGGTGATGGGTGATGAGGAGTTCCGCGCCCCAGGAAACGGCTTCCTCGATGACCTCAAGGGTGGGGTCCACGGCAAACATGACCTTGGACACAGGTGCGCCCGGACGCCCCGCCACCAGGCCCACCTCGTCCCAGTTCTCTGCGAGGGACTCCGGCCAGAGCTCTTCGACAGCGAGCAGCAGGTCTGCCAGTGTGGTGACGGCCCCTGGCCCTGGACCCGAGGCTCCGGGCGGTGTGCCGCCGTCGTGATTATCGGGGCCGGTAACGTCGGTGTCCACAGGTTCCATAGTCTTAGTTTTACCCCATTGCGGGTCCCGGGGAGCGTGCCCGGGCAGCCGCGCCTTGCTGTGCCGGGAATCATCCGGCACGCTCAACCATTGAAGAGGACATGAAAACTTTTGTTCTGGGCGGAGGCTGTTTCTGGTGCCTCGACGCCGTTTACCAGAAAACCAAGGGCGTGAGCTCGGTGGTGTCCGGCTATACCGGCGGGCATGATCCCCGGCCGGACTACTACTCCGTGTGCAACGGCACCACGGGGCACGCGGAGGTGGTGGCGGTGACCTTCGACGAGGACATCATCCCGGCGGAAGTCATCCTGGACATGTTCTTCGCGCTGCACGACCCCACCACCCTGAACCGCCAGGGCTACGACGTGGGCACCCAGTACCGCTCGTCAATGTTCTACGAGACCACGGAGGAAAAGATCCTCTTCGAAGAAGCCATTGACCGTAACCAGGCCCTGTGGTCCCATCCGATCGTCACGGAGGTCAGCCGGCTCCCCCGGTTCCACGTGGCCGAGGATTACCACCAGGACTACTACGGCAAACACCCCGAGCAGGGGTACTGCCAGGTGATCATCAACCCCAAGCTCGCGAAGGCCAGGAAATATTACTCTGCATGGCTTAACGCTTAGCCAGCATTACGCGGCCTCGTTAGGCTGACCTCAGTATTCACACTCAGAGATAGGCGTATCTGCACATGGCACGGATCTATGACGATGTAACGCAGCTGGTTGGCGGAACCCCGCTGGTAAGGCTGAACCGGCTCAGCGAGGGCCTCGACGCCACCGTCGCCGTCAAGCTGGAGTTCTACAACCCTGCCAACAGCGTCAAGGACCGCATCGGTGTGGCAATTGTCAACGCCGCCGAAAACTCGGGTGCCCTGAAGCCCGGCGGCACCATCGTTGAAGGCACGTCAGGCAACACCGGCATTGCCCTGGCCATGGTGGGCGCTGCCCGCGGCTACAAGGTCATCCTCACCATGCCGGAAACCATGTCCACAGAGCGCCGCGTTATGCTGCGCGCCTACGGTGCGGAAATCGTCCTGACCCCGGGCTCCGAAGGCATGCGCGGCGCCGTCGAGAAGGCCCAGGAGATCGTTGCCAACACGCCGAACTCCATCTGGGCCCAGCAGTTCGCCAATGAGGCCAACCCCGAAGTCCACCGCACCACCACGGCCGAGGAAATCTGGTCCGACACCGACGGCAAGGTGGACATCTTTGTTGCCGGCGTGGGAACCGGTGGAACCGTAACCGGCGTAGGCCAGGTCCTCAAGGAACGCAAGCCCGGCATCCAGATCGTGGCCGTCGAGCCGAAGGACTCCGCGATCCTCAACGGCGGCGCCCCGGGCCCGCACAAGATCCAGGGCCTCGGCGCCAACTTCGTCCCCGAAATCCTGGACACCAACGTCTATGACGAGGTACTGGACGCCACGCTGGAAGACTCCGTCCGCGTTGCCCGCGAGCTGGGCATCAAGGAGGGCATCCTGGGCGGCATCTCCTCCGGCGCCATTGTGTGGGGTGCCCTGGAACTGGCAAAACGCCCGGAGAATGCCGGCAAGCTGATTGTCGCGATCGTGTGCGATTTCGGCGAGCGTTACATCTCCACCGTCCTCTATGACGACATCCGCGGCTGATCAGGCCGAACACCACAGCGTTTCCTGTAGAAAGTACTTTGTGCGCTTTTTTGCAAGACTGAAGGAAGACCTCGAGGCCGCCCGGTCCCACGACCCGGCGGCCCGGGGTTCTTTCGAGAACTTTTTCGCTTATTCCGGCCTGCATGCCATCTGGATCCACCGGCTGACCCACCGCATGTGGCAGAACCCTTCCCTGCGGTTCCCCGCGCGGCTGCTGTCCCAGCTGGGACGGTCCTGGACCGGCATTGAAATCCATCCGGGTGCCACCGTGGGCCGCAGGTTCTTCATTGACCACGGCATGGGCGTGGTCATCGGGGAAACCGCCGAGATCGGCGAGGACGTGATGATTTACCATGGCGTGACGCTGGGCGGCCGTTCGCTGGCACGCATCAAGCGGCACCCCACCATTGGGGACCGCGTCACCATCGGCGCCGGCGCCAAGATCCTGGGCCCCATCACCATCGGCCGGGACAGTGCCGTGGGTGCCAATGCCGTGGTGGTCAAGGACGCTCCGCCTGAGTCCATTGTGACCGGTATCCCCGGCCGGTGGCGGCACCGCGATGCGCAGCTTGAAACCAAGCCTGCCGTTGACCCGGCCGAGTACGACATCGAATACCGGATCTGACCCAACCCGGTCAGGACTTTAACGGCCAAGGGCCGGCAGTTCCGTTTCGGAACTGCCGGCCCTTGGTGTTTCAGCGCGGGGACGTCAGTGTGTGTCCACAGCTTCGATTTCGGACTTGTCCTCGCCCCAGAGGGTGTGGAACGTGCCTTCGGAGTCGACGCGGCCGTAGGTGTGGGCGCCGAAGAGGTCACGCTGGCCCTGGATGAGGGCTGCTGCGACACGCTTGCGGCGCAGGCCGTCGTAGTAGGCCAGCGAGGAGGAGAACACGGGGACCGGAATGCCCAGCTGCACTGCGGTGGCCACCACGCGGCGCCATGCCGGCAGGGCACCGGCGATCGCTTCGGTGAACGCGGGGGCGAACAGCAGGTTGGCGGGCTTGTCCTCGGCGGCGTAGGCCTTGGTGATGTCCTTGAGCAGCTCGGCGCGGATGATGCAGCCGGCCCGCCACAGGGAAGCGATCTCGTCCAGCTTGAGGTCCCAGCTGTACTCCTTCGCAGCGGAAGTCAGCATGTCCAGGCCCTGGGCGTAGGAAACCAGCTTGGAGGCGTAAAGCGCCTGGCGGACATCCTCCACAAAGGTGTCCGGGATTTCGACGTTGGCCTCGTGGCCTGCCAGCAGTTCCTGGCCCAGCTTGCGCTGGCCGGCCTGCGAGGACAGCGCGCGGGCGAACACGGACTCGGCGATGCCGGAGACCGGCGAGCCGAGTTCCAGGGCCGAGATGACGGTCCAACGGCCGGTGCCCTTCTGGCCTGCGGCGTCCACCACAACGTCAACGAACGGCTTGCCGGTCTTGGCGTCCACGTGGCCCAGGACTTCGGCGGAGATCTCGATCAGGAAAGAGGACAGTTCGCCCTTGTTCCATTCGGTGAAGATTTTGGCCTGCTCTGCAGGTTCGATGCCCGCACCGGAGCGGAGCAGGTCGAACGCTTCGCCGATGACCTGCATGTCGGCGTACTCGATGCCGTTGTGGACCATCTTGACGAAGTGGCCGGCGCCGTCGGTGCCGATCCAGGCGCAGCAGGGCTCGCCGTCGACCTTGGCGGAGATCTTTTCCAGCAGCGGGCCCAGGGCCTTGTAGGACTCCTTGGAACCGCCGGGCATGATGGAGGGGCCGTTGAGGGCGCCTTCTTCGCCGCCGGAGACGCCAACGCCCACAAAGTGCAGGTCCTTCTTGGCCAGTGCAGCCTCGCGGCGGCGGGTGTCCTCGTAGTGCGAGTTGCCGGCGTCGATGATGATGTCGCCAGCTTCCAGGAGCGGTTCGAGCTGCTCGATGACGGAGTCAACCGGCTTGCCGGCCTTCACCATGATCAGGACCCGGCGGGGCTTCTCCAGCGAATCGACGAGTTCCTGCAGGGTTTCGGTCCGGATGAACTCGCCGTCCGTGCCGTGCTTGGCCAGAAGCGCGTCCGTCTTTTCGACGGACCTGTTGTGCAGGGCCACCGTGAAGCCGTTGCGGGCCAGGTTGCGGGCGAGGTTGGCGCCCATCACCGCGAGGCCGGTGACACCGATGTGTGCAGACATCTAAAACTCCAATTTGTACTGTGCGACGGATGCGAAGGCCGGTTTCCGGATGCAGAAGTGCGTTCGCAGATCCAAGGGTCGTAATAAAGCATATATATTCATCCGGTAACAGGGAAGTAACGCCCACGTTATGGAACCCATTGTGTCGCAGGCGGTCCCGGCCGGAGCCTGCCGCCGGAGCAGACCGCACTAGGCTGGAGGCCATGACCAGCAGCCTGCACCACCGTGCCATCGAGAATCTTGGCACCCGCATCATCTCCGGTGAGCTGCCTGCCGGACACGTGATGCTCGCTGAGCAGCTCGAGGTGGAGCTCAAGGTTTCCCGGTCCGTGATCCGGGAGGCGGTCCGGGTGCTGCAGTCGCTCGGCTTGGTGGAAACCACCAAGCGGGTGGGCATCCGGGTGCTTCCCGCGGGCCGCTGGAACCCTTTTGATGCCCAGGTGATCCGCTGGCGCCTGGCCAGCGACGCCCGCGGCGCCCAGTTGAGGTCCCTGGCGGAACTGCGGTCGGCCGTGGAGCCTGCCGCGGCCGAACTGGCAGCCGCGAACGCGCCGGCACCGCTTCGGCTGGAACTGGTGCAGGTGGCACGTGCCATGCGCGACGCCGGCCACAACGGCGACGTGCCCCGGTTCCTGGAGCTGGACATTGCGTTCCATTCGCTGCTGCTCTCCGGGTCCGGCAACGAGATGTTCGCCAACCTTATGGGCCAGGTGGCCGAGACGCTGACGGGCAGGACCGTCCACGGACTGATGCCGGACCACCCGCACGAGGCGGCGCTGCAGTGGCATGTGGATGTCGCGGAGGCGATCGCGAGGGGCGATGGCGCGGCGGCCCGGGAGGGCTCGGAGCGGATCATGCGCCGGACCATGACAAGGATGGCGGACACCTGGACCGAGCAGCCCAGGGTCTTCATTCCCGTCAATCGCTGACGGCCCGCCGGGACCGCTACGGTCCGAAGTCCAGCAGGACCTTCCCTGACACTGCGGAGTTCCGGGCCACGTCAAAGGCCTCGAGCCCCCGCTCCAGCGGGAATTCGTGGGTAATTACCGGGCCTATCCGCAAGCTGCCATCGGCGAGGGCGCCGATGACGTCGGTGATCTCGTCGTTGAACCGGAAGGAGCCCACCAGTTCCAGTTCCCGCGTGATGGCCAGCGAGATGTGCACCGGCTGCGGACCGGAGGGCAGAAGCCCCACCATCACCACCCGTCCGCCGCGGGCTGCACCCTTGATGGCTGAAGCCAGCCCATGGTGGCTGCCGGAGGATTCGATCACCACGTCAGCTTCCACAGCGGTGATGGCTCCGGCGTCCCCTGCCTGCAGGACCCGGTCCGCACCGACGGCGGCGGCAATCTCCAAAGGCCTGGGATGCACGTCAACGGCAACGATCGTGGCGGCCCCGGCCCGGCGGAGGACGGCAACGGCGAGCGCACCGATGGGGCCGCAGCCGATCACCAGCGCGGTCTTCCCCACTACCTCCCCGGCACGGGCCACCGCATGCCAGGCCACGCTGGCCGGTTCGATCAGCGCCGCTGTCCGCAGGTCCAGGCCGGCCGGCAGCTCCCGGAGCATCCGGGAGGGAAGCGTGGCGTAGCGCCTGAAGGCGCCGTCGGTGTGCGGGTACTGTGCAGCGCTGCCAAGGTAGGTGCAGCCCGGTGACAGGTTGGGCCGGTCCGCCGGGTAGCGGGCGGCGCCCGGGCCCGGGGTGGCGGGATGGACAGCCACCGGCGTCCCAACGCCGGGACCCGAACCGTCGGCGGCCGCCTGGGCCACCACCCCAACGATCTCGTGGCCCAGGACCATCGGAGCTTTAAGGATCGACTCCCCCGCCGCGCCGTGCTGCCAGTAGTGCAGGTCGGAGCCGCAGATACCGCCGTAGCGGATCTGTACCACCGCCTGGTCCGCTGCCGGCGGGACCAGCGGCACGTCCTCGATGCGCAGGTCCCCGGCGGCGTAGGCCACCATGGCCGGTCCCGAAGTGGGCAGGTTCAGCGTTTCCATCAGACCACCACCGTCATTCCGCCGTCGATGAAAATGGTTTGCCCGTTCACAAAGTCCGAGCCGGCGGAGGCAAGCCATACGGCCGGTCCGGCCAGGTCCTGGACGGTGCCCCAGCGGTGCGCGGGCGTCCTGCCGAGGATCCAGGAGTTGAACTCCGGATCATCCACCAGGTTCTGGGTCATCTCGGTATGGATGTAGCCGGGTGCTATGCCATTGATCTGGAGCCCGGAGGCTGCCCATTCGGCGGTCATGGCACGGGTCAGGTTGCGCAGGCCGCCTTTGGCCGCGATATAGGGGGCGATTGTGGGGCGGGCCAGGTCCGTCTGGACGGAGCAGATGTTGATGATCTTCCCCCGGCCGCGCGGGATCATGTGCCGGGCGGCCTCCCTGCCCACCAGGAACGCGCTGGTGAGGTCGGTGGCGATGACTTTTTCCCAGTCGGCGACGTCGAGCTCCAGCATGGGGACGCGGTGCTGGATGCCGGCGTTGTTGACCAGAATGTCCAGCGGGCCCACGTTTTCCTCGATCCAGGCGACGCCGGACGCCGCAGCGGTGTCGCTGGTGACGTCAAAGGCCACGCTGTGGATCCGGCCCGGGGCAAAATCGCCGGCCATGGCAGTCTCGGCTGATTTAAGCCGGTCCGGGTCCAGCCCGTTGAGGACAACCGTGGCCCCGGCGCCGGCCAGGGCGCGCGCCAGGGCGTTTCCGATCCCGCGGCTGGAGCCGGTGACGAGCGCCACCCGGCCTGTGAGGTCAAAAAGTCCGTTCATGCTGTGACGCTTCCTTCCGCCGCGTGCGCGGCTGCCTGATCGCTGAGGTGTGAGATGGCCTGCCGGACCACCGTCAGGTCCTGGTCACCCAGTCCCTGGGTTTTGAGTTCCGCATAGAGGTCGACGGCGGCCGCCGCCAGGGGGACCGCCGCACCGGCCACCCGGGCAGACTCCACTACAAAGGTGAGGTCCTTGTGCATGAACTTCGCGGGTCCGGTGACCCGGTAGTCCTTGGCCACCAGGCGTGGTCCCATGATGTCCAGGACCCGGCTTCCCGCCAGGCCACCGGCCAGGACCTCAAAAAGTGCGCCGGCGTCGATGCCGGAGCGCTCGGCGAGTTCGGCAGCTTCGGCGAGCGCCGCCGTCGTGGTTCCCACGATGAGCTGGTTGCAGGCCTTGGCCAAGGATCCCGAGCCGAGTCCGCCGAGGTGCCGGACGGTGGTACCTATGCCGGCGAGGACGGGCGTGATGCGGGCGACGTCGTCAACAGTGCCGCCGGCCATGATGGCCAGGGTCCCGTCCGTGGCGCCGGCCGTGCCGCCGCTGACCGGCGCGTCCACTACCGCGGCGTTGCCGGCGCTGGCCGTTTCCACCCGGCGGCCGAAGTCCCTGACCCGCTGTGGCGAAACGCTGCTCATGACCACCAGCACGGTGCCTGGTTCCGGCGGCTTTGCCTGCCAGGCGGCCAGCAGGCCGGCCGCGGCGTCCTCGATGTGGGAAAGGTCCGGAAGCATAAAAATGATCACCGGCAGATCCCGTAGGCCGGCGACCGACCCGGCCCCGGCGGCGCCCAGGTTGCAGAGCTCCGCTACCGGGCCCGGGGATCTGTTCCATCCCGTCACCTGCCAGCCCCCGCGTACCAGGTTTGACGCCATGGGCAGGCCCATCAGGCCCAGCCCCACGAAGCCTACGTTGTTGTCCTGCATGCTGGTGACCTCACATCGTTGTGCCAAAATCGTGCGAAACTGTTCAATATCCTAGCCTCCATTCAGTATGATGAACAGTATGACAACTTCGCCTACTGTGGCCATTGCCGTACCGCTCGAGGCTGAGCTGGTTGAAAGCATCCGCGCCGCCCACCCATCCGTCACCGTCCTGTACCAGCCGGACCTCCTGCCGCCGGAACGCTTCCCGGCCGATCACGCAGGCGACCCGGACTTCCGGCGCACTCCCGAACAGGAGGAGCGCTACTGGGCCATGATCAACCAGGCGCAGGTCCTTTACGGCCTGCCGAACGAAAGCCCTGCCGGGCTGGCCCAAGTGGCCCGGCAGAACCCGCACCTGCAATGGGTCCAGGCCATGGCCGCAGGGGCCGGCGGAGCGGTCAAGGCATCCGGCCTTGACCTGGAAAGCCTGCAGAAGTTCAAGGTAACCACCTCCGCCGGCGTCCACGCCCTGCCGCTGGCGGAGTTCGCCGCACTGGGCATCCTGAACGGCTTCAAGCGCTCCGCAGAGCTGGCGGTGGACCAGTCGAACCGGATGTGGCCGGAACTGCGGACACCCACCAGGCTGGTCAGCGGCTCGCGGCTGGTCATCACCGGGCTCGGCGAAATCGGCCTGGAAACCGCACGTGTGGCCCGCGCCTTGGGGATGAAGGTCAGCGGGACCAAGAGGACCGTTGAGCCGCTGGAAGGAATCGACGAGGTAGCAGGCAACGACGGGCTGGCCGGGCTTCTCGCCACCGCGGACGCCGTGGTCAACACCCTGCCGGGCACGCCGTACACGGAGCGCCTCTTCAGCCGGGAGATTTTCGCTGCGATGAAGCCGGGAACGGTCTTCATCAACGTGGGCCGCGGCACGGTGGTGGATGAGGATGCCCTGCTCGAGGCCCTGGACAACGGCCAGGTCTCCTACGCCTGCCTGGACGTCTTCGCTGTGGAGCCACTGCCGCAGGAAAGCCCGCTGTGGGACCATCCCCGGGTGATGGTCTCCCCGCATACTTCGGCGCTGAGTGCCGCCGAAAACCGGCTGATCGCGGAGCGCTTCTCCGCCAACCTCGGCATCTTCCTGGCCGGCGGCGAGCTGCCGCACCTGGTTGATCCCGTGCATTTCTACTGACCGGCACTCCCCCGATATACAGAACGCCCGGCCCGCAGTGATGCGGGCCGGGCGTTCTTCGTTGCAGTCCTAGTGTGCGTCTTCCACCAGGACGAGGTCGCGGCCATTGGTTTCCGGTGTGAAAAACGTGGTGGCGAAGGAGATCGATGCCAGCACCAGGGAGTAGATGGCGGGCACCAGCCAGGAGTGGTTGGTGGCCGCAAGCAGTGCCACACCGATCATTGGAGCGAAGCCGCCGGCCAGGACAGCGGAGAGTTCGCGGCTCAAGGCCACGCCGGTGAAGCGATGCTGGGAGCCGAACAGTTCGGGCAGCAGGGCGCATTGCGGGCCCAGCATGGACTGCACACCCAGGGCGATGCCCACCACCATAACCACCCAGACCAGGGTGACATTGCCCAGGGTGACGAGGTAGAACGCAGGCAGTGCGATGACGGCCTGGAACAGCGCGCCATAGCGGTAGACCGGGACCCGGCCGTACTTGTCCGACAAGCCGCCGAAGACCACCACCATAACGGCCGCGAAGCCTGCGGCGATCAGCAGGCCGGTGGGGCCGATGAACTTGTCGCCGGCGAAAACGCCGGCAGGCATGCTGATGAAAGAGACCAACAGCGCCGAATAGATGGAGGAGTTGCCGTTCTCGCCCATGCGCAGTCCGATGCCCACCAGGACGTTCTTTTTGGAGTGCTTCCAGATCTGCCCCACCGGGTTTTTCACCACGGCTTTGTGCTTCTCCAGTTCCTGGAACACCGGGGTTTCCTTCAGCCGGAGCCGGATGAAAACAGCCACAACAATGAGGACGAAACTGGCCAGGAACGGCACCCGCCACAGCCATCCCTGCAGCACTTCCTTGTCGGCAAGGGCCATCAGCGCAAAGGTGCCGGCGCCAAGCAGCGTACCCATCTGGATACCCACGAAGGGCAGGGAAGCGAAGAATCCACGACGGCGGCGCGGCGCGACTTCGGAGATCAAGGTGGTGGCGCCCGCCTGCTCGGCGCCGGCGCCAAGGCCCTGGACGATACGCAGCACCACAAGGAGGACCGCACCCAGCATCCCTGCCTGTTCAAACGTCGGCAGGAGGCCGATGGCGAAGCTGGCCATACCCATCAGGCCGATGGTCAGAATCAGGACCATCTTCCTGCCGAACCTGTCTCCGATATAGCCAAAGACCACGCCGCCGAAGGGCCGGGCTGCGAAGCCCACACCGTACGTCGCGAAGGAGGCGATGACGGCTCCGCTCTCCCCCAGCGGGGAGAAGAACAACGGGCCGAAGATCAGCGCCGATGCCAGCCCGTAGATGTAGAAGTCGTAGTACTCCAGGGCGGAGCCCACGGAGCTGGCCAATGTTGCCCGGCGCAGCTGGTCAGGGTCAACGACGGCGTCGTCCCTGCCGGCCTGTGGTGCATTAGTACGAGTTGTCACAAGAACTCCCTTACAACACTCCAGGCCTCCGTTGGCCTGGTGGGTCAGTGATCACACCTGTTGTGCTGATCACTATATTGAACAGAGTACATCAAGCTGAACAATGAGCAAGGGGTGCTGGGAAATACGCCGCTATCCCATGGGATTGCCCAGCGAGTGGGCCAGCTCGCGGAGCTCCTTCACCATCCCGGCGCCCTGTTCGGGCGTATAGGTGGCCTTGAGAGCAGTCACAGACAAGCCAAGGCTCGGCCCGTGGGCGCCGCGTGTGGGAACGGCGACGGCCAGGCACACCACGCCCGTGGTGGATTCCTCATCTTCAAAGGCGTAGCCCTGTTCCCGGATTTCCAGCAACTGGGCCTTCAGCTCGGCGCCGGTCCGGAGGGATTTCGGCGTGAGGACGGGAAGGTCTGCATCGTCGGCGAAGAGGTCATCGATGTCATGGTCGTGGAGCCGGGCAATTAGGGCCTTCCCCACGGCGCACAGCGACACCGGCATCCGGTCGCCGATGTTTGACGTCAGCCGCACGGCAGGGTGGCCTTCATAACGGGCCAGGTAGATCACGTTTGTACCGTCCAGCATGGCGATCCGCACGGTCTCACCTGACAGCGTGGCTGCCTGCTCGCAATAGCGGTAGAACTCCTGGACTTCATCCAGCCGGCTCAGGTAAGCGGCGCCGAGTTCCACCAGTTTGCGCCCCAAGGTGAACTCCGCCCCTTGCCTGCTGATCAACCGGGCCTCCTCAAGCGCCAGCAACAGGTTGGACGTGGACGACTTGGGGATCCCGAGCTCGCGGGCCAGGTCACTCAGGGTCAACCGCCCCGTGGCTGAGGCGGCCAGGGCATCCAGGACGGCCGCCGCCCGGGTTACTGCCGGCGCCGGGGAAGAGCTCCCAAGTCCGTCTGACGGGCGGGCGGTGCGGGAATCGGCCATGATTCTCCTTTGATGGGGCGTCGGAAGCTACCGTGTCCTACTGTTCATTCCGCTGAACAGTAACCATCATAATGGCTGGACGGTTTGCCGTGGCCGTGGGTTGCCGGCTGATCAGGCGCTTCCACGGGACACCTGCGTGTCGGACACCGTGTCAACTTCGTGTTTCCTGAAGTTCACGGTATATTCATCACAGGCCCTCCACCGCGGCATCCCCCAATAGTCGCGGTGGAGGGTTTTCCAATGCCCGGATCCGGGCGCGGCCCGTCACCAGGACCCCGCTTTCAGCCGCTCAGGCGGCGTCCGCCACCGACTCCCGCAGCCGCCACCCGCCGCCGAGTCCGTCCCGCTGCAGCAGCATGGTGGTCAACGCCGAACCTGCATTGCGGCCCAGCCTGACCTGGACCTGCAGGACCTCCACATCGATCCGGCTGCCGCCCTTGGGCATCCTGCGGTTGAGCTCCCACCAGTTCACCCGCTCAAACCATCTGACAGGTTCGGCACCCACCGTCCATTCCCTGCCGCCGCTGAGCACCGCCGTGGGCCGTCCATCCTTGCCCGTGTGCACTATCACGTGTTCCATTCCTGCAACTTAGGGCAGGGCACCGACATCATGGCCCGGCAGGCGCCGGGCACGGCCGGTGTGGAAGAATCGACCGGTCCGCTTCAGGGAAAGTAAAGAGGGATAATGCTCCAAGGCTACGTCGATTCCATCTCCCCGGATAAGCTCACGCTGACCGGGTGGATCCAGGTGGACCCCAGCGGGCAACCACCCGCCCTGCATTTTGACCGCAACGGAGAGGTCTCCGGCGCCGCAGTGTTTGGCCACGAAAGAGCCGATGTTGTGGCCTCCCTGGGTGTGCCGAACCGGGTGTTCACGCTGAGCCTGGATGAGCCGGCCGAAAGCCATCACCTGCTGGCGAAGTCGCACCATGTGGCGGCCGTCGTTGACGGCGTCCGCAGCCCGGTCCAGCTGGGTGGTCGCGCTTATCATCAGATGATGGCCGACTTCGTCACCACCGCTTCGGCCAATTCCAGCGGGACCCGTGAAGTGATCCTGGACGCCTTGCAGGTCAAGGAGTCCGGCCTGGCCAAGTATGCCCGGGAAAGCGCCGCTGCGGGCAAGTCCGGCGACCTGTCCTACCTGGGCTTCCCGGTGGGCATGCGCTCCGGCAACGACACAGCCCAGCTGGGCCGCGACGGGCACCTCTTCCTGACGGGCGGAAGCAACGCCCTCCGCGACCAGTACCGCGAACCCGCCACCGATGCGGCGAAGGCAGCCATGGAGGAGAAGGCCCAGCGGTGGGAGGCGGCCCTTGACTCCAACGCAAAAGCCCTGGCGGAACTGGGAATCCCTTTCCTGCAGGTCATGATTCCCGAGAAACTGACCGCCCTCCGCCACCTGGCGCCCCTCCCCATCAGCGGGCCCACGCCGCTGTACAGCCGGGTGGATGCACTTATGGCAGGAAAGCCGGGCTACCTGAATTTCCTCGGCATGTTTGATGGTTGGGACAACGAAATAGGGGCCTGGCAGCGGAACGATACGCATTGCTCCCCCGCCGGTTCCCTGGCCATGACACGGGCAATGCTGGAGCGGCTCCCGGGCTGCGACCCCCGCTGGCTTGACGGGGTCGGCCTGACCGAAACCACGTACCGGGACGGGGACCTGTCAGCCAAGTTCTTCGACGTCCCGCTGTGGGACAAGCAGCACCGTCCTGCGCCCGACGCTTTGGGCGAGCAGGAGATCACCAACGTCTATTCGTATTCACCGGGCCACTTTGTGGGGTCCCATAACATCTGGCAGAACAGTGCCCCGGTATCGGATAAGAAAGTGGTCGTTTTTGGCAATTCCTTCTTCGGCGGAGTGGAAAGCCCCACCCGCCTGGGCTGGTGGTTCTCGCGGCTGTTCAGGGAATACCACATGAAGTGGGAGAACGCGCTGGACCTTGACTACATCCGCGACGTACGACCCGACTACGTCATCTTCCAGACCATCGAACGGTTCCTGGTACGTCCCCCGGCGGCGAACACAGCCTAGGGGCGTCCCCGGCCGCACACCGGGAAAACGGGAAAACCCCGCATTTACAGCCAGTCAGGCTGCAACTACGGGGTTTTCTTTGGTGGGTCCTACCGGGATCGAACCGATGACATCCACGGTGTAAACGTGGCGCTCTACCAGCTGAGCTAAAGACCCAAACGATGCTCCGGGCGGCGGCGCCGCCCTGACCAACGAACATCGACTCTACCCCACCCCCGGCAGCAACGCGAATCGGAAGGGGTCCCGCGGTCCGCGGGGTCAGGGGGTGGGAAGTTCGCTCTCCAGCCAGGTCAGCGATTCGCTGACTCCCGACTCGAGCTTGAGGGTGGCTTTGTCGTCGCCGCGCGTGGCGCCCCTGTTGATGATGACGACGGGCTTGCCGTCCTTGGCAGCGTGCCGGACGAAGCGCAGGCCGCTCATGACAGTTAACGACGAGCCCGCCACCACCAGGGCTTCGGCGTCGTCCACCATGGCGTAGGAACGCTCCACCCTGTCTTTCGGCACGTTTTCGCCGAAGTACACAAAGTCGGGTTTCAGCACTCCCCCGCAAGCAGGGCACACGGCCACCACAAAGGTGCTGATGAGCGCGTCGTCCTCGACTGTTGCGTCGGCGTCAGGCGCGATTTCCACCACATCGGCGGCGAGTGCCTGGGCCAGGAAGTCCGGGTTCAACTCCGTCAGCATCCCGGCCAGGAGCTGGCGGGAGTAGTTCCGGTGGCAGTCGAGGCAGACCACACGGTCGTACCGGCCATGCAGGTCCACGACGTTGGTGCTGCCGGCATCTTCATGCAGCCGGTCCACGTTCTGGGTGATAAGGCCGGTGAGGAGTCCCCGCTGCTCCATCCTGGCCAGGGCGAAGTGCCCCTCGTTGGGGTCGGCATGGCGCAGGTGTGACCAGCCGATATGGTTCCGGGCCCAGTAGCGCCGGCGGTTTGCCGCATCCCTGGTGAATTCCTGGTACGTCATGGGCTTGCGTGGTGCCGAGTCCGGGCCCCGATAATCCGGGATGCCCGAGTCAGTGCTGAGGCCGGCGCCGGTGAGAACGGCAAGCCGCAGTCCCGCCAGTAGACCGGAGGCAGTCTCAAGGCCCGGAAGATCCGACGCCGACGGGCCGGCATTGGGGACGGGCGGCCTGCTGGCAAACCCGGTCAGTCCGATCCGGGGCCGTGGTTCTGCCATGTCAGGACCCGGCCAGCGTGGCCAGGGCCGCGAGGTAGGCGCCCACGTCCCGCGCCACGCCCCTGGGATTCAGCACCGAGTACCGGATGGTTCCGCCGGGGTCGATGATGAACGTTCCCCGGCGGGCCATGCCGCTGGCAGGGTCGAAAACGCCGTAAGCGCTGGCGACTGCGCCGTGCGGCCAGAAATCCGAGAGCAGGTCAAAGCCGAAACCCTCCTGCTCGGCGTAAGCGCGCAGGCTGAACTTGCTGTCCGCGGAGACCGCCAGCACGGCGGCCCCGGCCGCCTCGAAGGCGGCTGCATTGTCCCGGAGGTCACCAAGCTCCGCGGTGCAGATGCCCGAGAACGCGAAAGGATAAAACACCAGCACCACAGTCCGGCCCCGGTAATCCTGCAACAGGACGGGCTCGCCGAACTGGTTGACCAGCTCAAAGGGCGGCGCTGTGCTGCCCACCGCAGGAACTTCAGCGGTGGGGGCCAGCGCAATGCTCACTTGTTTTTCCTGCTCACCAGCCGGGTGGCGCTCCAGTCCTTGGAAACGCCGGCTGACGTGGTGACGTGCAGACCTGCAGTGGGGGCGGCTTCCTGGATATCTGCCGGTGAGGCGTACCCGTCCCGGCCCGACTTTGGCGTCAGGACCCAGACAACTCCGGTTTCGCTCAGCGTGGTCAACGAGTCCATCAGGCTGTCGACAAGATCGCCATCGCCTGCACGCCACCAAAAGATGACGGCGTCAGCAACTTCGTGATCGTCTTCATCCAGCAGCTCAGACCCCGTGAGGTCCTCGATATCGTCACGTAAGTCGAAATCGACGTCGTCGTCGTAACCGAACTCCTGAATCAGATCCCCAGTCTTGAAACCCAATTTTTCCGCCACATTTACCGAAGTGGCGGCGTCGGCCTCGCTCACGTGTACCTCCAATGCCTCATGTATGCAGTCTGCATAGTGATTTCCATTACTCCAAGCCAACACCCTTTGTGCTTGCTCTTCAAGCTGCCGGCCCCGTCGCGGCACATATTCTGCGTCACATCGGGGACCTTCACCCCGCTTCGCAGCGGCTTTTAGTCACACAACCAGTATGACGGCGAAATACAACCGGGGTGCCCAGGGCGCGGCTACGCATCGGGTTACGGTCAGGGCTAGAGTGGCTGGTGACATCTATGCCTGCCGGACAACAACCGTGTAACTCCGCAGCAGGGATAGGAGCTCTAGGACCCTGCCCGGCACACATGACCGGGCTGTTGTAACCGAATACGTCGCACACGGCGTATGTACGCCGGGCAGTCACCCTGCCTGGCCTGAGTGCGCCGTTCATGCGCGCAAAGAGAGGTTGGACGTGGCTGCAGGAGAAGATA
>NZ_LFQH01000027.1:0-4229 GCF_001238605.1 Arthrobacter sp. ZBG10
GCTCCAGCCGCAGCCGCCGCTACTTCCCCACGTACCAGTTCACCGACCCGCACGGCACGCTCTTTGTGGGCAAATCCGAGGTTTCCCGGGCAGCAGCCCCCGCACCGGGGTCCCCGCTTGAGGTGGCCTACAACCCGGCCAATCCCAACGAATCCCTGCAGGTTTCGGCCGCCTCCAAGGTTGCGCTGGGCTGCCTGATCCCGTTTTTCGCTGTCTTCGGTGTGGCTTCGTTCCTCTTCATCAGCTTTTTCCCGCTGCCCTAGGCCAAACTGCCCTACGCTGAAGGCATGCGCAGACCCGGGGTTCTTCTGGCATTGATCACGACGGCGGGACTCACCGCGTGCGGGCCGGGCGCCGGCGGCGTGGCGTGCCCGGACCTGGGCCAGTCAAACGGTGTGGCCCTCACCGTTGCCGCCAACTACGCGGCGCAGGTTGACGTGGTGCACCTGGTGGCCTGCCAGGACGGCGGTTGCCACGAGGCCGACCTTGAGCTGATGCCGGGCAGCACCTCCGTGGACCAGGGCTGCACCACCGACGGGGTCTGCTCCGCCACGGCCTCGCCGGACGGCACCAAAGTGGGAAACCTCGACCTGGGTGTCCTGACCGAGTCCCCGATCACCGCAACGGTGACCGGAACCGCGGCTGGCGGCGCCCTGCCCGTCCGCTCCCTGGTGTTCAAGCCCAGCGCGGGGTATCCATTCGGGGAGCAGTGCCCCCGATACCTCTCGGCCTCCGTGATCCTGGACAAAGCGGGGCTGCAGCCCGCTTCCTGATGCTGTCCGGGGCGCCGTCAGAAGAGGGCAGGCTGGCCGAAGGGATCCTCGGCAGCTGCTCCGGACACTGCCTGCGGCTGCGCGGTGCCGGCGTGCCAGTCAAAGCCGAGCTCAGCCAGGAGCTCCTCAACGGACATCTGTCCGTCAAGCACTTCGATCTCGGCAGGGGTTTCTTCCAGGTGGGGCCGTTCCATGGCATCGAGCTTATGGCCAGGGCCGGACAATGCCGCCCTGAACACACCGCCGGGCGCCTGATTGGGGTGGGGTCCGGCCTACGGCTCGCCGAAGCCGGCCTGCACCAGCCCGCCAATGTAGTTCACCGCCCGTTCCGCGTCCAGACCCCAGGCCTGGACATGGATACCCTGGCCCCTGCCAGCAGCGAGGGTCATCAGCGCCGTCATCGATGCCGCGTCCACACCGTTCAGGGTTACCCTGGCATCCAGTGCTGCGATGCCGCCGGCGATCCTGGCCGCCGGCCGGGCGTGCAGGCCGGCCTGGTTGATGAGCTCAAAGTCGCCGGTGAAGTCCGGGCCCGGACCTGTGACGGAGCCCTCGGCCACCTGCGCCGCCGGAACCTCCGGGCTGCGCGGCGGTGCGCCCGCTGCCTCGGCCGCCCGCTTTACCGCGTGCAGCCCGGCCCCGCCCTGGGCTGCGACCGCCGCAGCCACCAGGCCTTCCACCAGGGGCGCGTCGGCCAGCACCACACCGTGCGGATTATCCACAAACTCCATCGCCGATTCGGCGGTCATCACGGCCGAGCCCAGGTCCGCGAGGACCACCACCCCGCCGTCCGCAGCCTTCTCGAGGGCCGCCAGGACCCTTTCCAGGCTGGTGCCAATGCTGCCGTCCATGGTGCCCCCGGCTGCCAGGATCTGCACATCCGGGGCCATCTGGGCGGCAAGTTCCGCGGCGCCGTCGGCAATTTTTTCACTATGGGACACCACTACCAGGCTGATGGTCATGCCGCGGCCCCCACTGCTGCCCGGAAGATCAAGGCGCTGGAAGCAGCTCCCGGGTCGCGGTGCCCGGCGCTGCGCTCCCCCAGGTAGCTGGCCCGGCCCTTGCGTGCCACCAGCGGGTCTGTGGCCGCAGCACCCGCTTCGGCGGCCTCTGCGGCGGCCACAAGGATCGTGAGGACGTCCGGGGCGCCGGCGTCAACGGCCGCCCGGGCGGCATCCACCGCCGGTGTCCAGGCGTCCACCATTGTTTTGTCGCCGGTTTCGGCCTTGCCCCGGGCCACGATGCCGTCCCGCCCTGCGGCCAGCGCAGCGGCCCATGCCGCGGAATCAATCTCGGTGGCGTCACCCAGGGCGGTTGCGGCGCGGAGGAAGGCCGTGCCGTACAGCGGCCCGGCGGCGCCGCCCACCTTCGACATCAGCGTCATGGCGGCCAGCTTCAGCGCGGCACCCGGTGTTTCCGGCGGCGCTTCGGCGAGCTTTTCCAGGACCGCCTGGAAGCCCCTGTCCATGTTCTCGCCGTGGTCCGAATCGCCGATGGCCCGGTCCAGCTCGATCAGTTCCATCCGGTGTCCTGCCATGGCCTGCGCGCACAGCGTCAGCCACTTCAGGGTCCAGTTGATATCCAGCAGCATGCTCAGGCCCCCCAGCGCAGGGCGGCGGTGTGGACCGGCGCATCCCACAGGGCGGTGAGTTCATCGTCCAGGCGCAGGACCGAGATGGAGCAGCCCTGCATTTCCAGGGCCGTGACGTAGTTGCCCACCAGCGAGCGGGCCACCACGGCCCCGTGGTCAGCCAGTACCTGCGCTGCCCGCCGGTACACGATGTACAGCTCGCTCAACGGGGTTCCGCCCATGCCGTTCACAAACAGGAGCACCTGCTCACCCGCTTCGATCTTCAGGTCGGACAGGACGGGCTCCAGCAGCCGGTCAGTGATGCCGTCGGCGTTTTCCATGGCAATCCGGTGCCGGCCGGGTTCCCCGTGGATGCCGATGCCGATCTCGATTTCGTCCCCGGCGAGGTCGAAGCTGGGCGTCCCGGCGTGCGGTACGGTGCAGGCGGATAACGCCACCCCCATGGTGCGGACGTTGAGGTTGACGCGTTCGCCGATTCCGGCCACCGTGTCCAGGTCATCGCCGCGTTCGGCCGCCGCACCGGCGATTTTTTCCACCAGCACGGTCCCTGCCACACCCCGCCGGCCCGCCGTGTAGAGTGAATCCTCCACAGCCACGTCATCGTTGACCAGGACGGTGCGGACGCGGATCCCCTCGGCTTCGGCCAGTTCGCCGGCGGTCTCGAAATTCAGCACATCGCCGGTGTAGTTCTTCACGATGTGCACCACTCCGGCGCCTGAATCCACGGCCATTGTGGCGGGCAGGATCTGGTCCGGCGTCGGCGAGGTGAACACGGCGCCCGGGACGGCGGCGTCGAGCATGCCACGGCCCACAAATCCGGCGTGGAGGGGCTCATGGCCGCTGCCGCCGCCGGAGAGCAACCCCACCTTGCCTGCCACCGGCGCATCCTTGCGGGTGATGAAGGCCGGATCGGCGTTAACGCTCACGAGGTCAGCGTGCGCCAGGCCGAAGCCGGCAACACTTTCCCCGACCACTGAACGGGGATCGTTGATGAGTTTCTTCACGGCGTTGCTCCTGGCTGTGCTCCTGAAGGATGTCACAGACGACCCTACTACCGGCAGGCCGGGCAAAGGTAGGCACCGGCCGGGCCCTGGGGTGTTTCAACACGAAAAAGGGACAGCCCCCAATGACTGTCCCTTTCCGGGCCCCCATTCCCGGCCACCGCTAGTTTATCCATCAAATCGAATAAAGCCAAGACAGTGCTGCCTTCGACGTCTTATTCGGAATTCCGGCCTAGAGGACGCGGATCATGCGGGTGTTGCCAAGAGTGTTGGGCTTGACCCGCGCCAGGTCCAGGAACTCCGCGACGCCCTCATCGTGGGAACGCAGGAGCTCTGAGTAGACCACAGGGTCCACCGCCGACTGGTCCGCCATAACCTCGAAGCCGTGGCGCTTGAAGAAGTCCACCTCGAACGTCAGGCAGAAGACCCGGTTGACTCCGAGGGCCCGGGCCCGCTCCAGGAGGCTCTCCACCAGCACATGGCCGATGCCCTGGCCACGCCGGTCCTGCGACGCCGCAAGGGTGCGGACCTCGGCCAGGTCCTCCCACATCACGTGGAGGGCGCCGCAGCCGATCACCTCGCCGTCGGCGGACTCGGCGATCAGGAACTCCTGGAGGCTTTCGTAGTAGGCGACGGTCTCCTTGGCCATCAGGATCCGCTCCTCGGCCAGGGGCGCCACAAGCTTCTTGATGGCGGAAACATCATCGGTGCGGGCAGGGCGGATCTCGAAGGAATTCGTCACAGGCCAATCCTAGTTGGGGCCTTGCAACGGCACCGAAATCCGGGCTCCTTCCGCTCAAGGAAGCGGCCCGGATGACGGTGCCGTAGGGTACGGGGGCGGCTAGTGAACTGCTCCCCGGGAGT
>NZ_LFQH01000028.1:0-52434 GCF_001238605.1 Arthrobacter sp. ZBG10
GGCCTTTCCATACCTGAATTCTCCCAGCACCCTACGACAAACCAGGGGACCTTGAAACGTTCCCCAAAGGCACACGTGACATCAACAGCCGGTAGGGAAAGCACCCGGCTAAAGGACGAACCCGGCGCTCACCGCTCCCTCAGGATCGGGTTCAAGAGTGGCCCCGGCCGCAGCAAGCAGGTGCTGCGCAACGACGTTCCCCCCGGTGGTCGAAGCGGATAAGCGGGACACGCCGGCAGCCCGTGCTGCAGCCAGCACCAGCGCCAATGCTGCCGACCCGATGCCCCGGCCCCGATAACTCCTGCCCAGCCAGATCCCGGTTTCGGCCTCCCCAGCCCCGGCGCCCGTGGCTTCGGCTGCCGGAATCCGTTTGAGCCGCACGGATCCTGCTAACTCCCCGTTGGCCATAACAGCCCACGATTTCTCGCCGGACGGGCCATCCAGGCCGGTCGCCGAACGGTGGTACGCCAAAAACCACTCATGCCGTTCGTGGTTCCAGCCCGGACCGCCCAGCGGGGGAGTCACCTCGTCCGGGGCCGCGTCCCGCACCGCGAGTTCCCACAGGCCGGTCAGGACCGATTCGTCCACATCTGCGAGTTCAACTGCCATGCGCAGTGTCCACCCATTCGGTTCCTTCGAGCGTCAGGGTCGCGGTTCCGGCCGTCAGCGACTGCAGGCGGTGGTTGGCGGCGTCGATCGCCTCCGCGTCGTCCGGGAGGGCCAGTCGCAGGATGGTGTGGCTGCCTCCGTATGCGGTTTGCCCCAGGGTGAACCCCGCAGTCCGCAGGTCATTCTCCAGTCGCCCCGCCTGCCCCGGCGGCACGGAGGTGGAACAGATCCGCAGCCGGCTCCTGTGCGTCAGACGTGCCAGTGCCAGCGACGTCGAAACCGACTCCGAATATGCCCTGACCAGGCCCCCGGCGCCCAGCAGCACACCACCAAAATAGCGGACGACGACGGCCGTAACGTCACTGAGGTCCGTCACCCCGGGCACGGTCTCCCGTTTCGCCAGGGCTTCGAGCATGGGGGTTCCGGCGGTGCCGGCCGGTTCGCCGTCGTCGTTGGAGCGCTGGACGGTCCGGTCCGGACCCACAATAAAGGCGGAGCAGTGATGGCGGGCGTCGTGGAATTCGCGGCGCAATTCGGCCACGAGGTCCCTGGCCGCAGTTTCGTCAGGAGTCCGCCGAAGGACAGTGATGAACCGGGAGCGGCGGATCTCCAGTTCATGCCGGAAATCGTCGCCTGCAGCCAGCGTGGTGTACCGGGTGGCGCGGCTCTCCTGCTCTTGCACCGCTCAAGTGTAGTACGGGCAGCGGGGCCGGTTCCCGGGGGTTGCCCGGCAACGGCGATAGTGTTGAAGTGTGCTGAAAATCGGTTTGACGGGCGGCATCGCCTCCGGGAAGTCCATGGTGGCCACGCGCCTGAGGGAGTTGGGTGCCGTCCTGGTGGATGCCGACGCCCTGGCCCGCGAGGTGGTGGAGCCGGGGACTCCGGGGCTGCGGCGCATCGTTGCTGAGTTCGGAGCGGCCATGCTGGACGACGGCGGCCGGCTGGACCGGGCCAAGCTGGGCGCCGTGGTGTTCGGTGAGCCCGGGCGCCTGGCGGCCCTTAATGGAATCGTCCATCCGCTGGTCCGGGCCCGGTCCGCGGAACTCGTGGCAGCTGCCCCCGAAGGTTCTGTAGTGGTCCAGGACATTCCCCTGCTGGTGGAAACCGGGCAGGGGAGCGCCTTCCACCTGGTTCTGGTGGTGGATGCACCGGAAGAAGTGCGCGTGCGGCGGATGGTGGAACACCGCGGGATGACGGAGATGGAGGCGCGGTCGCGGCTGGCCGCCCAGGCCAGCCGGGATGAACGGCTGGCGGCTGCAGATGTGGTTCTCGACAACTCGGGCGGGCGTGGGGATGTCCTCGATCGGGTGGACAGGCTGTGGGCGGACCGCCTGCTGCCCTTTGCGCACAACCTCGCCGCGGGTGTCCGGGCCTCACGAAACAGCGGTCCGGTGCAGGAACCGTACCGGGACAGCTGGCCACTCCAGGCCGCCCGGCTGGGCGGCCGCATCCGGGCGGCCGCGCCGGATGAGATCCGGGCCGTGGACCACATCGGCTCAACATCCGTTCCTGGGCTCGGTGCCAAGGACGTCATCGACCTCCAGGTCACCGTTCCCGACCTTGCCGCAGCGGATCGGATCGCGGAACTCCTGGCCGCCGCCGGGTTCCCCCGGGTCCCCGGCGTCAACCGCGACACTCCCAAGCCCCCCGAGACTGACAGCGCCCGGTGGCAGAAGCGCTTCCATGCCAACGCGGACCCCGGCCGCGACGTCAACGTGCACGTCCGTGCCGTGAATTCGCCGGGATGGCGCTATGCCCTGATGTTCCGCGACTGGCTCCGCGCCGATCCCGGGGCCGCTGCCCGCTATGCAGAGCATAAAAACGTGCTGGCCAACCAGTTCGCCGGCGCCGGCACCACCCGCGGCTATGCCGAGGCGAAAGAGCCGTGGTTCACGGACGAAGCCTGGCCCCGGATGACCGAATGGGCTGCCCGCTCCGGCTGGGCGCCGCCGTCGTACACTCCCTGATGGCTGTCCGGGCGGGCACCGGATGTTCGCCGGTAACGGACTGGCAGCCTGGCTGTCGGTGCCCGGTTGTAGATTAGATGCATGAGCCTTGCGCAGGAAATAAACCGTGTTGTTTCGCCCTTCGAAGTCATCAGCGAGTTCAAACCTGCAGGCGACCAGCCGGCGGCCATCAAGGAGCTCACCGAACGTATCAAGAACGGCGAGAAGGACGTGGTGCTCCTGGGCGCCACGGGTACCGGTAAAAGCGCCACCACCGCCTGGCTCATCGAGCAGGTGCAGCGCCCCACCCTGGTGATGGTGCAGAACAAGACCCTTGCCGCGCAGCTGGCCAACGAATTCCGCGAGCTGCTGCCCAACAATGCGGTGGAGTACTTCGTCTCCTACTACGACTATTACCAGCCTGAAGCGTACGTGGCCCAGACGGACACCTTCATTGAGAAGGACTCGTCCATCAACGAGGAAGTCGAGCGGCTCCGGCACTCCGCCACCAACGCGCTCCTCACCCGCCGCGACGTCATCGTGGTGGCCACTGTGTCCTGCATCTACGGCCTGGGCACGCCGGAAGAGTACATCGCCGGCATGGTGACCCTGCGCAAGGGTGCCGAAATGAACCGGGATGACCTCCTGCGCAAATTCGTCTCCATGCAGTACGCCCGCAATGACATGGACTTCCACCGCGGCACGTTCCGCGTCCGTGGCGATACCGTGGAAATCATCCCCATGTATGAGGAACTCGCCATCCGGATCGAATTCTTTGGCGACGAAATCGAGAACATCCAGACCCTCCATCCGCTCACCGGTGAGGTGCTCCGGGAAGAGGACGAAATGTACGTCTTCCCCGCCTCCCACTACGTGGCCGGACCCGAGCGGATGGCCCGCGCCATCAAGCGGATCGAGGATGAGTTGGCCGAACGGCTCCAGGTGCTGGAGAGCCAGAACAAACTCGTCGAGGCCCAGCGGCTGCGGATGCGGACCACCTACGACCTTGAAATGATGCAGCAGATGGGGTTCTGCAACGGCATCGAGAACTATTCCTCCCACATCGACGGCCGCGCCCGCGGCACCGCACCGCACTGCCTGATCGACTACTTCCCGGACGACTTCCTCCTGGTGGTGGACGAATCACACGTGACCATTCCCCAGATTGGCGCCATGTACGAAGGCGACATGTCCCGCAAGCGCAACCTGGTGGACTTCGGGTTCCGGCTGCCGTCCGCCATGGACAACCGGCCGCTGAAGTGGGACGAGTTCCTGGACCGGGTAGGCCAGACCGTCTATCTCTCCGCCACCCCCGGCAAGTACGAACTGGGCAAGGCGGACGGCTTTGTGCAGCAGATCATCCGGCCCACGGGCCTGATCGATCCTGAGGTGGTGGTCAAGCCCACCAAGGGCCAGATCGACGACCTTCTGGGCGAGATCCGGACCCGGGTGGAGAAAAACGAACGCATCCTGGTCACCACCCTCACCAAGCGCATGGCGGAGGATCTTACGGACTACCTCCTGGGGCACGGGATCAAGGTCGAGTACCTGCACTCGGACGTGGACACCCTCCGCCGGGTGGAACTGCTGCGTGAACTCCGGATGGGCAGCTTCGATGTCCTGGTGGGCATCAACCTGCTGAGGGAAGGCCTGGACCTGCCCGAAGTGTCCCTGGTCAGCATCCTCGATGCGGACAAGGAAGGCTTCCTCCGGTCCTCGACCTCGCTGATCCAGACCATTGGCCGTGCCGCCCGCAACGTCTCCGGCCAGGTCCATATGTACGCGGACCGGATCACGGACTCCATGGCGCACGCCATCGATGAAACCAACCGGCGCCGTGCCATCCAGGTGGCCTATAACACCGAACGTGGCATCGACCCGCAGCCGCTGCGGAAGAAAATCGCGGACATCACCGACCAGCTCGCCAAGGAAGACGCCGACACCGATGCGCTGCTGGGCAGCTTCGACTACGGCAAGGGCAAGCGCGGGATCACGGGGGCAAACAAGGGCGGCGCGAAGAAGGGCTCAGCCCAGGTCCGCGCGGACGGGCTCGCTGCGGCGCCGGCCGAGGATCTGGTGGGGCTGATCGCACAGCTCACCGAGCAGATGCATGGCGCAGCCGCCGATCTTCAGTTCGAGGTGGCCGCACGGATCCGCGACGAAGTCGGTGAGCTGAAGAAGGAACTGCGCCAGATGCAGGCAGCCGGGCACGCCTGACCGCCACGTCATCTTGGGTGGGCCGGGGTCCTTTGGTGCCGGTCTGGGTTACAGTTAACGTCGCGTAGGGGAGTATCCCGAGTGCTACGATCGTCAACACGCAGGGCATGGTTGCCCCGCCGGGCGTAGCGGGCCGCCACATCAGCACCAAGTGCATCGGCAGGCCGGAGAGACTTACACGACTTTTCCGTACCCTGCGAAAGGCTACCTGTGCTCGATTTGCCCGTATGGTTCGAGGTTGGCTCGTTTGTCATCCTCGGCCTGATCCTCCTGATTGACCTCCTCCTGGTGGTGCGTCGTCCGCACGAACCCTCCATGAAGGAAGCCGGCCTCTGGGTGGCCTTCTACGTCAGCCTCGCGCTGGTGTTTGCCGGTGCCATGTTCTTCTTCACCGGCCCTGAATTCGGCGGCCAGTTTGTGGCCGGCTGGGTCACGGAGTACAGCCTCAGCATCGACAACCTCTTTGTCTTCATCATCATCATGGCCAGGTTCTCCGTACCCCGAAAGTACCAGCAGGAAGTCCTGATGGTGGGCATCATCATCGCCTTGATCCTCCGCGGCATCTTCATTCTGCTCGGCGCCATTGTGATCGAACAGTTCAGCTGGGTCTTCTACATCTTCGGTGCGTTCCTGCTGTGGACCGCCTGGAAGCAGGCACAGGACGAAGGTGAGGACGAGGAGGACAAGGAAAACCCGCTCATCGCCCGGATCCGCAAGATCATCCCGATGTCGGAGAAATTCGATGAAGGCAAGCTACGCACCACCGTGAACGGCAAAAAGGTCTTCACCCCGATGCTGATCGTGTTCATCACCATCGGCCTCACCGACCTGCTGTTTGCCGTTGACTCCATCCCGGCCATCTTCGGCCTCACGCAGAGCCCCTTTATTGTGTTCACCGCAAACCTGTTCGCCCTCATGGGCCTCCGCCAGCTGTACTTCCTGCTGGGTGGCCTCATGAACCGCCTGATCTACCTGAAGCACGCACTGTCGTTCATCCTGGCGTTCATCGGCGTCAAGCTGGTCCTGCACGCCATGCACGTGAACGAGCTGCCCTTCATCAACGGCGGCAACCACATTGAATGGGCCCCGGAGATCCCCACCTTTGTGTCCCTCGCAGTCATCGTCGGCACCATCATTGTCGCCGTCGTCGCCAGCCTGCTGAGCTCCAAAGCCAAGGACGCCCACGTGGACCCGCGGCTCGAGGAAGACGCCCGCAAGAGCCACAGCGACTAACACCCGCAGGCACAGCACCACAGCAATCCCGGCCGCACCTGCGGCCGGGATTGCTGCTTTAAACGCCATGCGCCGAGGGCTGGGGCTATGCTTCCAGCATGGCCGCCAGAACCCCCTCGGACCCCGACGTGCGCCGCATTCAACAGCGCACGGTGGCACTGTTGGCCGGCGCCCAGGTCTTCGGCGGCATCGGCGCAGGAGCAACGGTATCCATCGGCTCCATCCTCGCCGTGGAGCTCTCCGGGTCCAGCGCCTGGGCAGGAGTGGTGGCCACCGCCATGACCCTCGGTGCAGCCGTGGCCGCCGTTCCCCTGGCGGCGTTGGCAGACCGGAGCGGCCGGCGGATCAGCCAGGTGGGCGGACTGTTGACTGCCTTTGGCGGCACCGTCCTGATGGTCCTGGCAACGGTGACCGGCCTGTTCCCTTTGCTGCTGCTGGGTGCGGCTGGAATCGGCGTGGGTTCGGCCGCAGGCCTGCAGGCACGGTTTGCCGCCGTGGACCTTGCGGCGGCCGGGAGCCGGGGGAAGGCGCTGTCCACTGTTGTGTGGGCAGTGACAGTAGGTGCCGTTGCCGGACCGAACCTGATCCGGCCCGGTGCCGCGGTGGGGTTGGCCTTGGGCCTGCCGTCCACCGCGGGACCGTTCATCATCTCAGGCACCGGCCTGCTCGTCGCCGTCGTCATTGTCTTCGCCGGACTCCGCCCGGACCCGCTGCAGCTGGCCAGGGAACTTGCCGCCGTGCCCCGCGCCCCCGCCAAAGCTGAAGATCCCGCGGGGGCAAAAGGGTCCCTGGCCAGGGGTTTCCGGGCCATCCAGGGCTCCGCGGGTGCCCGGCTGGCCGTTGCCGCGGTTGTCGCCGCCCACGCGGTAATGGTGGGCATCATGTCCATGACGCCGCTGCACCTGCAGCATGTGGTGGAAGGACCCGCCGCCTCGCAGGCCGGGCACCATGCGTCAGCCGACGCCCTGGTTGTCATTGGCTTCACCATTTCCCTGCACATCGCCGGCATGTATGCACTCTCGCCGGTGATGGGCTGGCTGACCGACCGGGCAGGCCGGATCCAGACCATCATGATCGGGCTTACGCTGCTGCTGGGCGCGGCGGCCGTGGCCGGCCTCGGCCAGGGCTCCACCACCGCCGTAGCCGTGGGCCTCGTGCTGTTGGGCATGGGCTGGTCGGCGGCCACGGTGGCCGGGTCCACGCTCCTGGCCGAAAGTGTGGACCCGGACTCCCGCGTGGTGGTCCAGGGGGTGTCCGACATGCTGATGGGCGCCGCCGGTGCGGTGGGTGGTGCCGTCTCCGGGCTTGTGCTCAGCTGGGCAGGCTATCCGGGCCTGAACATGCTGGGCGCAGTGATCGGGGCAGGTGTCCTGGCCGTGGCCTTCCTCTCGCTGGCAGCGCGGCGCAGGCAGTCAGCGCCGGACTGACCGGACCATTCCCAGCAGCTGGCCGAAAATGGCTTCGCCGTCGTCGGCAATTCCGTCGTGGTGGAAGTCTGCAGTCTCCCAGACCTGCAGCCCGCGGACGGCTGAGGCGGTGCCCAGGGACAAGTCCCGGTCCACATAGATGTCCTCCGCATACACGGCGGCAGCCACGGGCACCGTGTTTGCAGCCAGCCGGTCGACGTCGTACAGCGGCGCCCAGTCCTCCTTCGCCGCCAGCAGTTCCGCGACGCCGCGCAGGGGCTGCAGCGCCGGGTCCTGGTCGAAGTACCACGGGTAGACCATTTCGCCCGTCAGTAGGACGTGGTCGGCGTCCGGCCGGAACTGCGGGTACTCGGCGAGGACCCGCCAGGCGGCCCACGCGGTGGCTGAACCCTGGCCGTAGATGGATTCGTGCACCACTGCGTACAGCGGGTTTGAGCGGCGGGAAACGATGCCGTGCACCTGCTCGAGGAAGGCGTCCGAAAGGCGGGTGCCGCCGTCGGCCGCGACGAACGCATCTTCCAGGAGGTGGTGCAGCGCGTCCACCCGGGTGTTGCCGCCCAGGAAGGAGCCCACCATCTGGAACCGTTCAACGGTGAGGACGCTGCCGTCCGGCAGCGTTTCGGCAGTGCTCCGCAGGTGCCGGGCAATCCGGTCCACCGTGTCCCGGTCTTCCGGGTACCAGCCGAAGTACTGCGCGTTCCGGGCTGCCACGCGCCGGAAGGTGGCCCGGTAGACGTCCTCCGCAGGTACTGACAGGGGAGCGAGCCCGCCGGTGATCAGGGCTTCCCTGAGGCCCTGCGGCGCAAACGAAAGGTAGGTCAGGGCGCAGAATCCGCCGTAGCTTTGGCCAAAAATGCTCCAGGCCGGCGAGCCCAGCGTGTTCCGGATGAGTTCCGCGTCGGCCACAATCGAATCAGCACGGAAGTTTTCCAGGTAGGCGGCCTGCGCTGCCTCGTCGCCCTGGAGCGCCAGCGTATTCCGGTCGATCGGCGTGGACAGGCCGGTGCCGCGCTGGTCCAGCATCAGGATCCGGAAATCCTTGGCAGCGGCTTTGCTCCAGCCGCCCAGGGACGCAAACCTGTTGCCACGGCCGCCGGGGCCGCCCTGCAGGAACAGCAGCCAGGGCAGGTCTTCCGCTTCCTGGGGGGTGTGCGCCGTGGAAACGTACTCCCGGGCAAATACGGTGATGGTTTCCGAGTCAGTCCCGTGCACCAGCGGCACGGTGAAGTAGTGCTCCACCGTCCGCATGCCGCGGTACTCGTGCCGCGCCTTGACCTGGTGGCCCGCGGTGCGGGCAGGCCCGACAGCCGTCACGGCCGCGTCAGCCATTGACCGCTGCCGGGACGGCCGTGCCGAACTGCGTCAGGGCCGCACCGGTGAGCCGGAACGTGGACCACCCGTCCATGGGGCGGGCGCCGAGGCTCCGGTAGAAGTTGATGGACGGCTCGTTCCAGTCAAGGACGCTCCACTCCACACGGGCGTACCCGTTGGCCAGGGCGATCCCTGCAAGGTGCTGCAGCAGGGCCTTGCCGTGGCCTTCGCCGCGGGCGGCAGGGCTGACGTAGAGGTCCTCCAGGTAGATTCCGTGGACACCTTCCCAGGTGGAGTAGTTCAGGAACCACAGCGCGAACCCCTGGACCTGGCCGGCCGCGTTTTCCGCGATGGCCGCGAAGACACGCGGGTCCGGACCGAACAGGACCTCCTGCAGCATTTCCGGGGTGTTCCGGACGGCGTCAGGCTCTTTTTCGTAGTCGGCCAGTTCGTGGATCATCCGAAGGACTGCAGGTACATCGTGCTGGTTTGCGGCGCGGATTACACTCATTGTTCGAGCTTACCGCCGTGACACCGCAGGACGCGCCGGGCAACGGGTGCCGTGCGCCAGGTCCTACAGGCGGTTCACGGCCGTCACGGTGAGGACCGCGGTGCCGGCCTCGTCCGAAGCCGCAAGGTCCACGTCGGCGGAGATGCCCCAGTCGTGGTTCCGGGCGGGGTCGTCAAAGATCTGCCGCACCTTCCACGTGCCGGGTTTCTCGGTGATGATCAACAGGCCGGGTCCGCGGGCATCCGGGCCGGTGCCGATGTCGTTGTGCTCGTCGAAGTAATCGTCAAGGGCATCCTCCCACCGGTCCGCATCGAAGCCGGCAGCGCCGTCCAGCAGGCCCAGCGCAGCGGCATCTTCGTCCGCGAAAAGTTCCACCCGGCGGAACATCTCGTTGCGCACCATTACCCGGAAAGCCCGGATATTGGCGGTCAGCAGCGGAGGCGGCGGCGGCGGAGCGTCGTGCGGGGTGAGCGTGTTGCCGGCGGCCAGCTCCTCCCATTCGTCCAGCAGGCTCGAGTCCACCTGGCGCACCATCTCACCCAGCCACGCCACCAGGTCCTCCAGGTCTTCGCGCAGCATGTCCTGCGGCACCGTCTGCCGGAGCGCTTTGAACGCGTCGGACAGGTACCTCAGCACAATGCCCTCGGACCGGGCCAGCCCGTAGAACTGGACGAACTCGCCGAAGTTCATGGCCCGCTCGTACATGTCCCGGACCACGGACTTGGGGGCGAGTTCGAAATCGCCCACCCACGGTGCCGCCTTCCGGTACACCTCGAACGCTTCACCCAGGATCTCGGCAAGGGGCTGCGGATACGTGACCTCCTCCAGCATCGCCATCCGCTGGTCGTATTCGATCCCGTCGGCCTTCATGGCCGCCACAGCCTCGCCGCGGGCCTTCTTCTGCTGGGCGGAAAGGATCTGGCGCGGCTTCTCCAGGGTCGCCTCGATCACGGACACCACGTCCAGGGCGTACGACGGCGACTCCGGATCCAGGAGCTCCAGCGCAGCAAGTGCAAAGGGGGAGAGCGGCTGGTTCAGGGCGAAATTGGCCTGCAGGTGCACGGTCAAACGGACTGTTCGGCCGTCCGGGCCCTGCTCCTGCACGGGGATGCGTTCGATGACCTCGGCCGCCAGCAGCTCCCGGTAAATCCCCAGCGCCTTCTTCATCAGCCGGAGCTGGGAGGACCTGGGCTCGTGGTTTTCCGTCAGCAGCCGGCGGGCGGCCGTGAAGGGGTCGCCCGGCCGCTCCATCAGGTTCATCAGCATGGCGTGGGTCACCGTGAAGCTGGAACCCAGTGGATCAGGAACAGACTCGACGAGACGCTTATAGGTGGGTTCGCCCCAGGAGACAAAACCCTCCGGCGGCTTCTTTTTGACCACCTGGCGCAGCTTCTTCTGGTCATCGCCGAACTTGGCGGTCGCTTTCGCCATGGCCTTCACGTTTTCGGTGACGTGCTCCGGCGCCTGGACCACCACGGTCCCGGCGGTGTCGTAGCCTGCCCGGCCTGCCCGGCCGGCAATCTGGTGGAACTCCCTGGAGTTCAGCAGGCGGGTGCGGACGCCGTCGTACTTGCTCAGGGCGGTGAACAGGACGGTGCGGATGGGCACGTTGATGCCCACACCAAGGGTGTCCGTGCCGCAGATGACTTTCAGCAGTCCTGCCTGGGCGAGCTGTTCCACCAGCCGGCGGTACTTGGGCAGCATGCCGGCGTGGTGCACGCCGATGCCGTGGCGGACCAGCCGGTTCAGGGTCTTCCCGAAGCCGGCGGCGAACCGGAAGCCGGCAATCAGCTCCGCGATTTTGTCCTTTTCCTCGCGGCTGCAGACGTTGATGCTCATCAGCGTCTGGGCCCGGTCGATCGCTTCGATCTGGCTGAAGTGGACCACGTACACGGGGACCTGTCGGGTGGAGAGCAGTTCCTCGAGGGTCTCGTGCACCGGGGTCTGGTGGTAGTAGTTGTGCAGCGGGATGGGCCGCTCGGCGGAGCTCACGGTGGTGGTGGGCCGGCCGGTCAGCTCCGTGAGTCCGTCCTCGAACCGGGCCACATCGCCGAGCGTCGCGGACATCAGGAGGAACTGCGCCTGCGGGAGTTCCAGCAGCGGGACCTGCCAGGCCCAGCCGCGCTGCGGGTCGGAGTAGAAATGGAACTCGTCCATGATCACGGTGCCCAGCTCCGCGGCTGTTCCCTCGCGCAGCGCCACGTTCGCCAGGATCTCCGCGGTGCAGCAGATGATCGGTGCGTCCTGGTTCACCCCGGAGTCCCCGGTGACCATGCCCACGTTTTCCGCGCCGAAGATCTCGCAAAGGGCAAAGAACTTCTCGGACACCAGAGCCTTGATGGGCGCCGTGTAGTAGCTGCGGCGGCCCTGGGCCATCGCCTGGAAATGCGCGGCGATGGCCACCAAGGACTTACCGGAACCTGTGGGGGTGGCCAGGATCACGTTGGCCCCGGTGGCGAGCTCCATGATGGCCTCGTCCTGCGCGGGATACAGCGCCAGGCCCCTGGCCTGCGTCCATTCAACGAACCGCGAATACAGGACATCGGGGTCGACGGCGGCAGCCGGGTTCAGAGCGGAAAGATCAGTCAGCTGGTCAACGAGTTTCATTGATTTCCAGCTTAGTGCCCCGGTACGCCCCGGAATCCGTTCCGGCCGGGCTAGGCTCGGCAGCATTGCTGCAGCACCAGAAACTGGAGGAAAACATGAAGTGGGATCCGGCGAAGTATGTTCAATTCGGCGATTACCGGGACCGCCCGTTCTTCGACCTCACCGGCAGGGTACACGCCCAGGCCCCGCAGCAGGTGGTGGACCTGGGCTGCGGGCCCGGCAACCTCACCGCAACGCTGGCGGAACGCTGGCCGGCTGCGACCGTGGTGGGCCTGGATTCCTCCCCGGACATGCTCACCAAGGCGGCGGGCCTGGCCGCCGGCGGCCTGCGGTTTGAGCAGGGCGACATCGCGGGCTGGCGGCCCCCGGCCGGGACGGACGTGGTGGTGACCAACGCCGCCCTGCAATGGGTTCCGGGGCACCAGGACCTCATGCGGACCTGGCTTGCCGCACTCCGACCAGGGGCCTGGTTCGCCATGCAGGTGCCCGGCAACTTCAACGCGCCCTCCCATACCCTGATGCGCGGCCTCGCCGCGTCGGAGCGCTGGGCCCCCCAGCTCGCAGGGGTCCTGCGGGGCGGCGAGTCGGTGGGGGAGCCGGCGGAGTATCTGGACCTGCTGCTTGATGCCGGCTTCACCGCCGATGCGTGGGAAACGAGCTACCAGCAACTGCTGCCGGGTGCCGATCCCGTCCTTGAATGGGTCCGCGGCACGGCTCTGCGGCCGGTCATGGCTGCACTGCCCGCTGAAGAGGGCGCCTTGTTCGAGGCCGAATACGCTGCCCTGCTGGCCGAAGCCTATCCGCCGGGCAAACACGGCACGGTCTTTCCCTTCCGCAGGATCTTCTCCGTCGGCCAAAAGAACGGCTGAGGCAGCCGCAGCGCCAGCCTCTACAAGACCGGTCACGCGATATGACACCGGTCGAATGTGATGTGCCCTACAATGACGGAATGGTTGATGGGGTGGAGGCTACCGCCCACCCCGGCCATTCGACCTGCACTGGAGGTTCCTTGCTGATTGCGTTGATGGGGCGGCTCCTTCGGGGCCACAAAGCAGCCGTGGTCGCCCTGGTCCTCCTGCAGCTGGTCCAGGCCGGCGCCACGCTCCTGCTTCCCACCATCAACGCCGCGATTATCGATGACGGCATCGTGGCGGGCGACGTCAGCGTGATTTCCCGCCTCGGCCTGGTGATGGCCGCCGTCGCCGCCGTCCAGGCCGCCGCCGCCATCGCTGCCGGGTACCTCGGCGCCGTGGTGGCGATGAAAATCGGTCACGGCCTGCGGGCCCGCATCTTCGACCGGATCCAAGCCCTGTCCTCCCAGGATGTGGCCCTGTTCGGAGCCCAAAGCCTCACCACCCGCGCCACCAACGACACCCAGCAGATCCAGGCGTTCGCGCTGCTGGTGTTCACCATGTTCTTCGCGGCCCCGGCCATGGGAGTGGGCGGCATCGCCCTGGCCCTGCACCAGGATGCGGGCCTGTCCGCAGTGGTGATCGCCATTGTGCCGCTGCTGGTGCTGATCATGTATCTGATCGTCCGGCGGCTCATCCCGTTGTACCGCGAAGGCCAGGACTTCCTGGACCGCGCCGGCGGCATCCTCCGCGAGCAGATCATCGGCGCCATGGTCATCCGGGCGTTTGTCCGCCAGGACCATGAGGTCCAACGGTTCGCCGGCGTGAACAGGAAGCTCACGGCCAACAACCTGCAGTCCGCGCTGCTGGTCGCCGGGATGCTGCCCCTGATCATGCTGGTGGTCAACCTTTCCTCCGTGGCCGTGGTCTGGTTCGGCGGGCACCGGATCCAGGCCGGGCAGATGAACCTTGGCGCATTAACGGCGTTCATCGCCTACATCCTGCAGATCCTGCTGGCCATCATGATGGCCATGTACGTCCTGATGACCGCACCCCGGGCCGCCGTTTGCGCAGAACGGATCACCGCCGTCCTGGACGCCGAACCGTCGGTCACCGATCCCGGCCCGGCCGCCACCGCGCCCCGCAGGTTTCCGGCAGCGCGCCACCTGCAGACACCGTCCCGTGCCGCCGCCGTCGAGTTCCACAACGTTGGCTTCTCCTACCCGGGTGCTGAGGCTCCGGTCCTCGCCGGCATCTCCTTCACGGCCGCGCCCGGAACCACCACTGCCATCCTGGGATCCACCGGCAGCGGCAAGTCCACCCTCCTGAACCTGCTGCCCCGCTTCCTGGACTCCACAAGCGGCCGGATCAGCCTCGACGGCACGGACATCAAGGACCTGCCGCTGGATGGCCTGCGCCGGAGCATGTCCATCGTCCCTCAGCACTCACACCTCTTTTCCGGCACCATCGCCGCGAACCTGAGGGTGGCTGCGCCGGAGGCCACAGACAGTGAATTGTGGGCGGCGCTGGAAACCGCACAGACCATGCGGTTCATGCGGGACCTGCCCCATGGCCTGGAGACACGCGTGGGCCAGGGAGGCACCAGCCTGTCCGGCGGGCAGCGGCAGCGCCTCTGCATTGCCCGGGCGCTGCTCCGGAAGGCGCCGCTTTACCTGTTCGACGACAGCTTTTCCGCCCTCGACTATGCAACGGACGTCAGGCTGCGCGAAGCACTCCAGTCCAACCTGTCCACGGCCACCGTGATTGTGGTGGCCGAGCGCATTTCGGCGGTGGAGGCCGCTGACCTGGTGCTGGTGCTCGACGGCGGGCACCTGGTGGCGCAGGGGACGCACCTTGAACTGCTGGCAGGGTCTGCCACCTACCGTGAAATCGCGGAATCGCAGCTTGCCCTGGATGGCCGGCAGTGACAGCCGGCGGCAGCGGGGGAGAGGAGCCCGGATTCTGGCCCACCGCGGGCAGGCTGCTGGGCCTGCTGCGGCCCTTCCGGCGGAGGATGGCGGGCGCCGTGGCAGCTACCTGCGCGTTCGCCGGATTCAACGTCGCAGCCCCGAAGTTCCTGGGCGACGCCACCGACGCAGTGGTTGATGGGCTGATGAGTGGCCGGCTGGACCAGGTCCGGCTGGCCGGGCTGCTGGCGCTGGTGGCGGGGATGTACATTTTCGCCTCGCTCTTCAACTGGATCCAGGGGGCGCTGACAGCACGCTCGGTGCAGGGCCTGATGTACGGGCTGCGCGAATCCGTCGCGGCCAAGCTGCACCGGCTGCCGGCGGGCTACTTCACGGACCGCTCCCGCGGCGACGTCCTGAGCCGGGCAACCAACGACATCGACAACATTGCCCAGGCCCTGAACCAGCTCCTCACCCAGCTGATTTCCTCCTGCCTGCTGCTGGTGGGTTCCCTGGCCATGATGCTCTGGATTTCCCCGCTGCTGGCGGTCATCGCCCTGGCCACCATCCCACTGTCCACCCTGGTCACCGTCCTGGTGGCCCGCCGGTCCCAGGCACAGTTTGACCGGCAATGGAATGAGACCGGCGTGCTGAACGCCCATGTGGAGGAGTTCATTTCCGGCCACGAGGTCATCAAGGCCTTCGGGTACCAGGACCGCGCCGCCGAGGTGTTCGGCCGCAGCAACGACCAACTGGCCCGCTCGGCCACCAGGGCCCAGTACTCGGCCGGAATGGTCCAGCCGCTGATGGTGCTGATTTCCAACCTGAACTACATTGCGGTGGCAGTGGTGGGTGCGCTCCAGGTGATTGCGGGCGCCATGACCATCGGCGGCATCCAGGCGTTCATCCAGTTCAGCCGGCTCTTCACCCAGCCTGTGGGGCAGATCGGCGGCCTCCTGAACCTCATCCAGTCCTGCGTCGCCTCCGCCGCCCGCGTTTTTGACCTCCTGGACGCCGGCGAAGTCCCCGGCCCCGCACAGCGCCGGGACAGCGGCCGCCCTCCGAACGCCCGCAAGGTACCGGACGGCCGCATCGCCTTCGAGAACGTCACTTTCGGCTACCCGGACGCTGCGCCGGCCGTCCGGAACCTGGCCTTCACCGTGGAGCCGGGCCAAACAGTGGCCATTGTGGGCCACACCGGCGCCGGGAAGACCACCGTGGTCAACCTGCTGCTGCGGTTCAGCGAACCCGGGTCCGGCCGGGTCACCATTGGCGGTGTTGACATCGCCACCCTGCCACCGGACAGGCTGCGGGAGCGGTTCGGTGTGGTGCTCCAGGACGCCTGGCTGTTCGCAGGCAGCATCCACGAAAACATCGCCTACGGCCGGCCCGGGGCCGCCCCGGCAGACATCCAGGCCGCGGCGGACGCGGCGCACGTGGACAGGTTCGTCAGGTCCCTGCCGGAGGGTTACGACACGATCCTGGAAAACGGCGGCGAGCCGCTTAGCACCGGCCAGCGCCAGCTGATCACCATCGCCCGCGCCCAGCTTGCAGGGCGCGAGATCCTGGTGCTGGATGAAGCCACCAGTTCCGTGGATTCCAGGACGGAGCTGCTGATCAGGCAGGCCATGAAGCGGCTGCTGCACGGCCGGACCAGTTTTGTGATTGCCCACCGTTTGTCCACGGTCCGGAACGCTGATCTAATTCTGGTCATGGACCACGGACGGATTGTTGAGCAGGGAACCCACGAGGACCTGCTGGCTGCAAACAGCTACTACACCGGGCTCTACCGCGCGCAGTTCGCTTCCCGCGAAATCCGGCCCGGAGTCCTGGAGCCCGGGCTGTGAGTCCCGACAACACCTTTCCCGGTACGTGGCTGCCCAACACCGCCAGCACCGTGGCGCTCTTCGACCAGCTCCGGCTCCAGATCATCCATCAGGTGGACAACGGCGCATTGGCGCCCGGGGCCAGGCTGCCCGCCGTCCGTGCACTGGCAAGCGCCCTGGACGTGGCACCGCACACCGTGGCCAGGGCCTACAAGGAGCTGGAGTCGGCCGGTGTGGTGGCCACCCGGGGGCGGAACGGCACCGTGGTGTGCGCGCCGGACGAACGCCTGGGCGGACTGTCCGCCGCAGCCGCAGCCTACGCAGCTGCTGCCAGGAGCCAGGGCGCCACTTTCGCGGAGGCCGTGAAGCTGCTGGCGGCGGCCTACGACGCCGGGTGAGCGCAGCATCACGTGGATATTCGAAGAAGTTTTCGATTAGCATTGGTAAGTGCCTAAAGCCGTAGCTGAAGAAACAGCCGTCCCCAACGATTCCACCGCCGTCGTCCCTGCTGCCTCCGTGCAGCGGCCGGACCTTTCCCGCCTGGTGGTGAAGGGCGCCCGGGAACACAACCTTCGCAACGTGGACCTTGACCTTCCCCGCGACGCCATGATCGTGTTCACCGGCCTGTCCGGATCCGGCAAATCGTCCCTGGCGTTCGACACCATCTTCGCCGAGGGCCAGCGGCGCTACGTGGAATCGCTGTCCGCCTACGCACGCCAGTTCCTGGGCCAGGTGGACAAACCTGACGTCGACTTCATCGAGGGGCTGTCCCCGGCGGTCTCCATCGACCAGAAGTCCACCAGCAAGAACCCGCGTTCCACGGTGGGCACCATTACCGAAATCTACGACTACATGCGCCTCCTCTGGGCCCGCGTAGGCCGCCCGCACTGCCCCGTCTGCGGCGAGCCCGTAGCCAAGCAGACGCCGCAGCAGATTGTTGACCAGCTCCTGGAGCTGGACGAAGGCACCCGGTTCCAGGTCCTGGCGCCGGTGGTCCGCGGACGCAAGGGCGAGTTTGTTGACCTTTTCAAGGAGCTGACGGCCAAGGGCTACTCCAGGGCCCGCGTTGACGGTGAACTCATCCAGCTCAACGAACCGCCCAAACTCGGCAAGCAGTACAAGCACACCATCGAGGTGGTGGTGGACCGGCTGGTGGTCAAGGATGGCATCAGCCAGCGGCTCACCGACTCCGTGGAAACCGCCCTGGGCCTCGCCGAAGGCCGTGTCCTGGCGGAGTTCGTGAACCTGGAGGCCGACGATCCCGCCCGGATCCGTGCCTTCTCCGAACACCTCGCCTGCCCCAATGAGCACCCGCTGGCCATCGACGAGATCGAGCCGCGGTCGTTCTCCTTCAACAACCCCTTCGGCGCCTGCGCGGCCTGCAGTGGCATCGGCACCCGGCTTGAAGTAGACGAGGAACTGATCGTCCCCAACGGCGAACTGTCCCTCTCTGAAGGTGCCATCGCGCCCTGGTCGCTGGGCACCGCCACCACCGAATACTGGAACCGGCTGCTCGAAGGCCTGTCCACGGAACTCGGGTTCTCCATGACCACCCCCTGGGAAAAGCTTGGCAAGGACGTCCGCCAGACGGTCCTGCACGGCAAGGACCACAAAGTGGTGGTGCAGTACAAAAACAGGTTCGGCCGCGAACGGAAATACAGCACCGGCTTTGAAGGTGCCATCCAGTACGTCCACCGCAAGCACGGTGAGACGGATTCGGACTGGGCCCGGGACCGCTACGAGGAATACATGCGGCAGATCCCCTGCCCCGCCTGCAACGGCGCCCGCCTCAACCCGGCGTCGCTGTCAGTGCTGATCAACGGCAAGTCCATTGCCGAAGTGGCGGCCCTTCCCATGCGGGACTGCTCCGAGTTCCTGAACAACCTGGTGCTGACCGGCCGCGAAGCCCAGATCGCACACCAGGTGCTGAAGGAGATCCAGGCACGCCTGACCTTCCTCCTGGACGTCGGCCTGGAGTACCTGAACCTGGAGCGGCCCTCCGCCACGCTGTCCGGCGGCGAAGCGCAGCGCATCCGGCTGGCCACGCAGATCGGTTCCGGCCTGGTGGGTGTCCTCTACGTCCTGGATGAACCCTCCATCGGGCTGCACCAGCGCGATAACCGCCGCCTGATCGACACCCTCACGAGGCTCCGCGACATGGGCAACACCCTGATCGTGGTGGAACACGATGAGGACACCATCCACGTGGCCGACTGGATCGTGGACATCGGGCCCGGCGCCGGGGAGCACGGCGGCCAGGTGGTCCACTCGGGTTCCTACCAGGACCTGCTGGCCAACACCGAGTCCCTGACCGGCGATTACCTCTCCGGCCGCAAAAAGATCGACGTACCCAAAAAGCGCCGCAAGTATGACCGCAAGCGGGAACTTAAGGTGGTGGGCGCCCGCGAGAACAACCTCATCAACGTGGACGCGGCCTTCCCGCTGGGCCTCTTCACGGCCGTGACCGGGGTCAGCGGCTCCGGCAAGTCCACCCTGGTCAACGAGATCCTCTACAAGGTGCTGGCCAACAAGCTCAACGGCGCCAAGCAGGTGGCCGGCCGGCACAAGAGCGTCCAGGGACTTGAGCACCTGGACAAGGTGGTCCACGTGGACCAAAGCCCCATCGGCCGCACCCCGCGCTCCAACCCCGCCACCTACACCGGCGTGTTCGACAACATCCGCAAGCTTTTCGCCGAGACCACTGAGGCCAAGGTCCGCGGCTACCTTCCCGGCCGGTTCTCCTTCAACGTCAAGGGCGGCCGCTGCGAAGCGTGCTCGGGTGACGGCACCCTGAAAATCGAAATGAACTTCCTGCCGGACGTCTACGTCCCCTGCGAGGTCTGCCACGGCGCCCGGTACAACCGGGAAACCCTGGAAGTCCACTACAAGGGCAAAACCATCGCCGATGTCCTGAACATGCCCATCGAGGAAGGCGCCGAGTTCTTCGCGGCGTTCACGCCCATCGCCCGGCACCTGAGCACCCTGGTGGACGTGGGCCTGGGCTACGTGCGGCTGGGCCAGCCTGCCACCACACTGTCCGGCGGCGAGGCGCAGCGCGTCAAGCTTGCCGCGGAACTCCAGAAGCGGTCCAATGGCCGGAGCATCTACGTCCTGGACGAGCCCACCACCGGCCTGCACTTCGAGGACATCAGGAAACTGCTGATGGTCCTGCAGGGACTGGTGGACAAGGGCAACACCGTGATCACCATCGAGCACAACCTGGACGTCATCAAGAGTGCCGACTGGGTGGTTGACCTGGGTCCCGACGGCGGTTCCGGCGGCGGCCAGATTGTGGCCACCGGAACACCCGAGCAGGTGGCCAAATCGACCACCAGCCACACAGCGGCGTTCCTGGCGGAAATCCTCGGCTGATCCGGCGGAAGTATTCCGGTATCGGCATGGGAGTTTCAGGCATGAGTGCTGTCGTGAGAAACTAACCCGGTGACTCAAACAACAGTGCCCGTGATCTTTGACCTGGACGGCACTCTTGTCGATCCGGCCGGCGGCATCACCGACGGAATTGCCGCCGCCCTGGGCGGGCTGGGACTTCCGGTCCCGGCCCAGGACCTGCTGGAGGCCATGATCGGCCCCAAGCTCAGTGATTCCCTGCTGAACGTAGCCGGCGTACCCGAACACCTGCTGGACCAGGTGATCACCCGGTACCGGCAGTACTACGTGGCCACGGGCATCGGCCAGGGCCGGGTCTACCCGGGGGTCCGGGAGCTGCTGGGCGCCTACGCGGCCGCCGGCCGGCCGGTGGCAGTGGCAACCCAGAAGCCGCAGGGGCTGGCGCGCACCGTGCTGGCGCACCATGGCCTGGACGGGTACTTCAAGGGCATCCACGGTTCCGCGGATGACGAAACGGCAGTGGCCGGGGTCCCGCTGGGCAAAACCGAAATCATCGCGGCTGCCTTGGCTGACCTGGGCACGCACCACGCCATCATGGTGGGGGACCGGGCGCAGGACGTCGCCGGTGCCATCGCCAACGGCCTTGACTGCATCGGTGTTGCCTGGGGATTCGCGCCCGACGGCGAGCTGGACCTTGCCGGGGCAGTGGCCGTGGTGCAGGACGCCGACGCCCTGGCCGCCGCCGTCGACCGCCTCGAGTCCATCCACTCCGCCGCCATGAGTGAGGTGACCAACGATGGAAATGTTTGACGCCGTCCGCTGGACCACCCGCACCCTGATCGGCGGCTCCTGCCGGCCCACCGTCATCGGGCTCGAAAACGTGCCCACTGACGGGCCGTTCATCGTGGCGCCGAACCACCTGTCCTTCTTCGACAGCGTTATTGTCCAGGCCCTCATGCCCCGGCCCGTCGCATTTTTCGCCAAGGCCGAGTACTTCACCACGCGGGGCGTCAAGGGCCGCGTGATGAAGGCCTTTTTCGAATCCGTCGGGTCCATTCCCGTGGAACGCGGGGAGCAGGCAGCCAGCGTCCAGGCCCTCAAAACGCTGATGGACATCCTGGAGGCCGGCAAAGGCATCGGCATCTACCCGGAGGGCACCCGCTCCCGCGACGGCATCCTGTACCGCGGCCGCACCGGTGTGGGCTGGCTGGCGCTGACCACCGGTGCACCCGTGATCCCGGTGGGCCTGATCGGCACCGAGAACCTGCAGCGCGCCGGGGAGAAGGGTGTCCGGCCCCAGCATTTCACCATGAAGGTGGGGGAGCCGCTGTACTTCGATAAAACCGGCCCGGACCACTCTTTGCCGGCCCGCCGCCAGGTCACGGACCGGATCATGGACGCCATCGCCGAACTCAGCGGACAGGAACGCTCCACCAGCTACAACCAGAGCAAGATCGCCGAGTAAGCCTGCCCGGGGGCACGGCGGTGTCCCCGGCACCCGCCGGGCCTCAGTAGACTGGACAGGTGGCAAATCCAGCAAGTTACAGGCCCCGGACGGGAGAAATCCCCATAAACCCCGGTGTCTACCGGTTCCGCGATCCGCACGGCAGGGTCATCTACGTTGGCAAAGCCAAGAACCTCCGCTCACGCTTGAACTCGTACTTTGCCAACCCGGCGGGCCTGCCGGCCAAGACCTACGCCATGGTCCATGCCGCCAGCAGCGTCGAATGGACGGTGGTGGGCAGCGAGCTCGAATCGCTGCAGCTCGAGTTCACCTGGATCAAGGAATTCAAGCCCCGCTTCAACGTGGTGTTCCGGGACGACAAAACCTACCCGTACCTGGCTGTCACCCTCAGCGAGAAGTATCCCCGCGTCCAGGTGCTGCGCGGCGACAAACGCAAAGGGACCCGGTATTTCGGTCCCTACACCGCCGGTGCCATCCGGGAAACCATGGACACTTTGCTGCGGGTCTTCCCCGTCAGGAGCTGCAGCGCAGGCGTCTTCAAGCGCGCCGAAGCCAGTGGCCGGCCCTGCCTGCTGGGCTACATCGACAAGTGCTCGGCGCCGTGCGTGGGCAGGATTTCACCGCAGGACCACCGCGCGCTGGCCGAGGACTTCTGCGCGTTTATGGGCGGCGAAGCGAAACGGTTCACGGCCAAGCTGGAAAAGCAGATGCAGGCCGCAGTGGCGGAGCTGGACTACGAACACGCAGCACGGCTCCGCGACGACATCACCGCCCTCCGGAAGGTCTTTGAGCGCAACGCCGTGGTACTGGCGGAGGAGACGGACGCCGATATCTTCGCCCTGCACGAGGACGAACTGGAAGCCGCCGTGCAGGTCTTCCACGTCCGCGGCGGACGCATCCGCGGCCAGCGCGGCTGGGTGGTGGAAAAGGTGGAGGACTTCAGCACCCCCGACCTCGTGGAGCACCTGCTGCAGCAGGTCTACGGCGAGGATGGCGACACCCATGGCCGGCTGCCCCGCGAAGTCCTGGTCCCCGTGGAACCCAGCAATGCCGGTGACCTGGCTGAATGGCTGGCCGGGATCCGCGGCGCCAAGGTGGACATCCGGGTGCCGCAGCGCGGGGACAAGGCAGCCCTGATGTCCACCGTGCGGGAAAACGCCGAACATGCCCTGCGGCTGCACAAAACCCGCCGGGCCGGTGACCTCACCGTCCGGTCGCAGGCCCTGCAGGAACTCCAGGAAGCCCTGGACCTGCCCGTGGCCCTGCTGCGGATCGAATGCTACGACGTCTCGCACGTCCAGGGCACCAACGTGGTGGCCTCCATGGTGGTGGTGGAGGACGGCCTGCCCAAAAAGTCGGACTACCGCAAGTTCGCCATCACCGGCCCCGCGGCCTCCGACGATACGGCCGCCATGCACGACGTCCTGACGCGCCGCTTCCGCTACTACCTCCAGGACAAAACAGCCCAGGTCACCGAGGCGGCCCTGGCCCCGGCGGCCGTCCCGGCACCGGCTGCCGGCGAGGAAGCGGCCGGCACGGAAGCGGCCGGCACGGAACACGCCCCGGAAACCACCACCACAGTGGACGACTCCACCACCCCCGCCCCGCGGAGCAAATTCGCCTACCCGCCCAACCTGGTGGTGGTGGATGGTGGCAAGCCCCAGGTCAACGCCGCCGCGCGCGCCCTCGCTGACCTCGGCGTCGACGACGTGTACGTGGTGGGCCTGGCCAAGCGGCTTGAAGAGGTGTGGCTGCCGGACAGTGACTTCCCGGTGATCCTGCCCCGGACCTCGCAGGGCCTGTACCTCCTGCAGCGGATCCGCGACGAGGCGCACCGGTTCGCCATCACCTTCCACCGGCAAAAGCGGGGAAAGGCGATGACGGTGTCCGCCCTGGACGCCGTTCCGGGCCTTGGTGCCGCCAAACGCAAGGCCCTGCTGGCCCACTTCGGGTCCGTCAAGGCCATCAAGGCCGCGACGGCCGCTGAACTGACCGGAGCGAACGGGGTTGGCCCGGCCCTGGCCGGTGCCATCATGGCCCACTTTGCGGCCGGCGGCACTGAGGCTCCGGACCTGCCCGCCATCAACATGACCACCGGCGAAATCCTCGAAACTTAGCTAGGGTAAAGTCCGGGGGTTTCCGCCGCGGCGGCCGCCCCACGTGATAACTACAGGAACGGGGCGGACCTCATGGCAGACACAACAGCGGAATCCGGAGCGGGGGACGAGGGGCTGCAGCCCGTCAAGCCGCTTGAAGCGGAGCTGCTGGTGGTCACGGGGATGTCCGGCGCGGGCCGGAGCACCGCAGCTGACGCACTTGAGGACCACGGCTGGTACGTGGTGGAAAACCTTCCGCCGCAGATGCTTGGAACCCTGGCCGAACTGGTCTCGCACGCCCCGCAGTCCATCCCGCGGCTGGCCGTGGTGATCGACGTCCGCAGCAAGGGCCTGTTTGCGGATATCCGGGCCGCGCTGGGGGCACTGGCCGCCAGCGGGGTGGCCTTCCGCGTCCTGTTCCTCGATGCCAGCGACAACGTCCTGGTCCGCAGGTTTGAACAGGGCCGCCGGCCGCATCCGTTGCAGGGCGGCGGCCGGATCCTTGATGGTATTGCCGCCGAACGGGAGCTGCTCCAGGAACTGCGCGACAGCTCCGACGTCGTACTGGATACCAGCGGTTACAACGTGCACGGCCTGGCCACGGCCATCACTGAACTCTTCAGCGAGACCGGTCCGGTGGCGCTGCGCCTGAATGTGATGAGTTTCGGCTTCAAGTACGGCCTGCCGGTGGACTCCAACTACGTGGCCGACGTCCGGTTCATCCCCAACCCGCACTGGGTCCCGCAGCTGCGTCCGCTGACCGGCCTGGACCAGGGCGTCAGCGATTACGTCCTCGAAGCGGAAGGCGTCAAGAACTTCGTGGACCGCTACGTGATGGCCCTCGAGCCTGTCCTGGACGGTTACCGCCGCGAAAACAAGCACTACGCCACCATCGCCGTGGGCTGCACGGGCGGCAAGCACCGCTCCGTCGCTGTCGCCGTGGAGCTTTCCAAAAAACTTGCTCAATACCCCAGGGTCACGGTGACCACCACCCACCGGGACCTGGGCCGCGAGTAATGGCACTGTTCACGGGCGCACTGCCGCTTGTCCCCGTCCCTGCCGGCTCGGCCGCAGCCCAGCAGGACAAGGGGCCCAACGTGGTGGCGCTGGGGGGCGGGCACGGGCTGTCAGCCTCCCTGTCCGCCTTACGCCTGCTCACCTCGGAACTGACGGCGATCGTCACGGTGGCGGACGACGGCGGGTCTTCCGGGCGCCTGCGTGAAGAGTACGGTGTCCTCCCGCCGGGAGACCTGCGGATGGCCCTGTCCGCGCTGTGCGACGACACCGACTGGGGCCGGACCTGGCGGGACGTGATGCAGCACCGGTTCCAGCCCGGCAAAGGCACCGGCGGCTCCCTGGACGAGCACGCCATGGGCAACCTGCTGATTGTGACTCTTTGGGAACTGCTGGGCGATGCCGTGGCCGGACTCACCTGGGCAGGCGCCCTGCTGGGCGCCCGCGGCCAGGTGCTGCCCATGTCCACGGTTCCGCTCACCATAGAAGGTGATGTCCGGGTGACCGCGCCGAACGGCGAGACGGCCCTCAACACCGTCCGCGGCCAGGCCCGCTGCGCCGTGGCAGGTTCCCTGGAACAGGTCCGGCTGCTGCCCGTGGACGCACCGGCCTGCGTGGAGGCCCTTACGGCCATTGAGCTGGCGGACTGGGTCATCCTGGGCCCGGGGTCCTGGTACACGTCCGTGCTGCCGCACCTGCTGCTCCCCGAAATGCGGCAGGCCCTCTGCGACACGCCGGCAAAACGCTGCCTCACCATGAACCTCGCCACAGACACCAAGGAGACCTCCGGCATGAGTGCGGCGGACCACCTGCACGTGCTGCGGCGTTACGCCCCGGACTTCAGCGTGGACGTTGTCCTGGCCGATCCGGCGTCCGTCCCGGACCGGAAGGAGTTCGAGAAAGCAGCCGGGATGATCGGTGCCGAGGTGGTCTTGGGTAAAGTAGGGGCGTCGGGACGCCGGCCCGTCCATGATCCGCTGCGTCTCGCGACGGCGTACCAGGACATTTTCGGGAACAGTTAGGAAGGTGCCATGGCACTGACAGCATCAGTCAAGGAAGAACTGTCCCGTCTGGACATCAAAAAGTCATCAGTCCGCAAGGCTGAGGTCTCGGCGATGCTCCGCTTCGCCGGCGGCCTGCACATCATTTCCGGCCGGATCGTGATCGAAGCGGAAGTGGACCTGGCGTCCACCGCCCGACGCCTCCGGGCCGCCATCGCTGAGGTGTACGGCCACCAAAGCGAAATCATCGTTGTTTCAGCAGGCGGCCTTCGCCGTGCCAGCCGGTACGTGGTGCGTGTAGTGCGCGACGGCGAGGCGCTGGCCCGCCAGACCGGGCTCCTCGATGGGCGTGGCCGCCCCGTGCGCGGGCTGCCGTCCGCCGTCGTCAACGGCTCCGCGGCCGACGCGGAAGCTGTGTGGCGGGGCGCGTTCCTGGCCCACGGCTCCCTCACCGAACCCGGCCGGTCCTCCTCACTGGAAGTCACCTGCCCCGGTCCCGAGTCCGCGCTGGCCCTTGTTGGCGCCGCACGGCGGCTGGACATCCAGGCCAAAGCCCGCGAAGTGCGGGGCGTTGACCGGGTGGTGATCCGTGACGGCGACACTATCGCCGCGCTGCTGACCCGGATGGGCGCCCACGACGCCCTGATGGTCTGGGAAGAACGCAGGATGCGCAAGGAAGTCCGCGCCACCGCCAACCGGCTGGCCAACTTTGACGACGCCAACCTCCGCCGCTCCGCCCAGGCCGCCGTGGCCGCCGGCGCCCGCGTGGACCGGGCCCTGGAAATCCTTGGTGACGATGTCCCGGACCACCTCAAATACGCCGGCGAACTCAGGGTGGCCCACAAGCAGGCAAGCCTTGACGAACTGGGACGACTGGCTGACCCGGCAATGACCAAGGACGCCATCGCGGGCCGGATCAGGCGCCTGCTGGCCATGGCGGACAAACGCGCCCAGGACCTGGGCATTCCCGGTACGGACGCCAATGTGACGCCCGAAATGCTGGACGAGTGAGCGCCCCCTAGAATCGGAAATGGCGTGACGGAAATATCCGGCCCCGGCTGCAGGTTAGGCCAAGGGGAGGGGCTTTCGTCACTGGAACGCCACCGCCGCAAGTTTCCGGGCGCCTGACGCCCGGATGCACAATCCAAGAAGTAGAAACCGGACCGAGAGTCCACGATATTGGAGGATTTTGTGACCGAGTACGTATTGCCGGAACTCAGCTACGACTACGCAGCACTGGAACCGCACATTTCCGCGCGGATCATGGAGCTGCACCACAGCAAGCACCACGCTGCCTACGTGGCCGGCGCCAACAACGCCCTGAAGCAGCTGGCAGAAGCCCGCGAAAAGGGCGACTTCGCCAACATCAACCGGCTCTCCAAGGACCTGGCCTTCCACACCGGCGGCCACGTCAACCACTCCGTCTTCTGGAACAACCTGTCCCCGGACGGCGGCGACAAGCCCGAAGGTGAGCTGGCAGCAGCCATCGACGACGCCTTCGGCTCCTTCGACGCCTTCCGCGCCCAGTTCTCCGCAGCAGCCCTTGGCCTGCAGGGATCCGGCTGGGGCTTCCTGGCCTACGAGCCCATCGGTGGCAACCTGGTCATCGAGCAGCTTTACGACCAGCAGGGCAACGTGGCGCTCGGCACCACCCCGCTGCTGATGCTGGACATGTGGGAGCACGCCTTCTACCTGGACTACGTCAACGTCAAAGCCGACTACGTGAAGGCCTTCTGGAACATCGTGAACTGGGCCGACGTCGCCAAGCGCTTCGAAGCAGCACGCACGAATGCAACGGGCCTGATCACCCTCCCGTAGTGATCCCTGCTACACATTCGTGTAACAAATCTCACAATCCGGTGCTTTAAGGCCGGGATGTGGACGGTCCGCCCCTGCACTTGCGGGGGCGGACCCAATTAAACGTAAGATAGGTCACGGAAGGCGGTTAGCCTTCAGCAATGAGGCTGGTCGCCCTCCGATCTGTAAATCATCTCTGCCCAATGGCGTGCGGGATCTGTTAGTTGGCTTGAACGCCCGCTCAACTAGTAGTGCTTCACAAAGCACCAAGGAGACTGAAACAACGTGACGACCCGTATTGGTATCAACGGCTTCGGCCGTATTGGCCGCAACTACTTCCGCGCAGCACTGGCCCAGGGCGCGGACCTTGAGATCGTTGCAGTCAACGACCTCACCAGCCCCGAAGCGCTGGCCCACCTGCTCAAGTACGATTCCGTCGGCGGCCGGCTGAAGGAAACCATCGAAGTCAAGGACGGCAACATCGTCGTCAACGGCAACGTCATCAAGGTCCTGGCTGAGCGCGATCCCGCCAACCTGCCCTGGGGCGAGCTGGGCGTGGACATCGTCATCGAGTCCACCGGCTTCTTCACCAAGGCCGCGGCCGCGCAGAAGCACATCGATGCCGGCGCCAAGAAGGTCCTCATTTCCGCCCCGGCGTCCGATGAAGACATCACCATTGTGATGGGTGTGAACCACGGCCTGTACGACAACGCCACGCACCACATCATCTCGAACGCTTCCTGCACCACGAACTGCCTCGGCCCGCTGGCCAAGGTCATCAACGACGAGTTCGGCATCGAACGCGGCCTGATGACCACCGTGCACGCCTACACCGCGGACCAGAACCTGCAGGACGGACCCCACAGCGACCTGCGCCGCGCCCGCGCCGCCGCCATCAACATGGTCCCCACCTCCACCGGTGCAGCCAAGGCCATCGGCCTGGTCCTGCCGGAGCTCAAGGGCAAGTTGGACGGCTACGCCATCCGCGTTCCCGTACCCACCGGTTCCGCCACTGACCTCACCGTCACCGTCGGCCGCGAAACCACCGTCGAGGAAGTCAACGCCGCCCTCAAGCGCGCTTCCGAGTCCGAGGAACTCCAGGGTTTCCTGACCTACACCGACGAGCCCATCGTGTCCTCGGACATCGTGGGGGACCCGGCGTCGTCCATCTTCGACTCCGGCCTGACCAAGGTGATCGGCAACCAGGTCAAGGTTGTTTCCTGGTACGACAACGAATGGGGCTACTCAAACCGCCTCGTTGACCTCACGGAGCTCGTCGCATCCAAGCTGGGCTAGGGTTAGACACATGACATCAAACACCCTCAACGACCTCATCGCTGAAGGTGTCCGCGGGCGGTACATTCTGGTTCGAAGTGACCTGAATGTGCCGCTCGACGGCTCTGCCGTGACTGACGACGGACGCATCAAGGCGTCCCTCCCGGTGCTGGCAAAGCTCACGGACGCCGGTGCCCGCGTGCTGGTTACAGCCCACCTTGGCCGCCCCAAAGGCGCACCCGAGGACAAGTACTCCCTCAAGCCCGCAGTGGACCGCCTGGCGGAACTTGCGGACTTCCCGGTGACGCTGGCCGCGGACACCGTGGGCAACTCCGCACGGGAAGGAGCTGCGGCGCTCCAGGACGGCGAAGCGCTGGTTTTGGAGAACGTCCGGTTCGACGCCCGCGAAACCAGCAAGGACGACGCCGAACGCGGAGCCTTCGCTGATGAGCTTGTCGCGCTGACCGGCAGCAACGGCGCGTATGTCGATGACGCCTTCGGGGCTGTGCACCGCAGGCACGCCAGCGTGTACGACGTCGCCACCCGCCTGCCGTCGTACCTCGGCGACCTGGTCCACACCGAGGTCGAGGTGCTGCGCAAACTGACGGCCGACACCCAGCGCCCCTACGTGGTGGTTCTTGGCGGCTCGAAGGTCTCGGACAAACTCGCCGTGATCGAAAACCTGCTGGGCAAGGCTGACACCATCCTGGTGGGCGGCGGCATGCTGTTCACGTTCCTGGCAGCAGCCGGGCATAAGGTGGCCGGCAGCCTGCTCGAGAAGGACCAGATCCCCGTGGTCCAGGACTACCTCAAGCGCGCAGCCGACGCCGGCACCGAGTTCGTGGTGCCCACAGACGTTGTGGTGGCGGAGAAGTTCGCCGCCGATGCGGCACACGAAACCGTGGCAGCAGACGCCATTGAGGCCAGCAGCTTCGGCAGCCAAGGCATCGGCCTGGACATCGGACCCGATTCCGCCGCCGCTTTTGCTGCCCGCATTGCCGGGGCCAAAACGGTCTTCTGGAACGGGCCCATGGGCGTCTTTGAGTTCGACGCCTTCGCCGCCGGCACCCGTGCCGTGGCCAAGGCCCTGACCGAGACCGAAGCGTTCACCGTGGTTGGCGGCGGCGATTCCGCCGCGGCCGTCCGTACGCTGGGATTCGCTGACGACCAGTTTGGCCACATCTCCACCGGTGGCGGCGCCAGCCTGGAATACCTTGAGGGCAAGGACCTGCCGGGACTGAGCGTCCTGGACCGCTAGCAGTACCGGACTGCACAGTCCGCCGGCCGGCAGGCTGCTCCCGCAGCCTGCCGGCCAAACACTTATTAACGACTTTTGGAGAACACGTGACTACGTCAACAAACGGCGCCTTTGACCGTAAGCCCTTCATTGCGGGCAACTGGAAAATGAACATGGACCACGTCCAGGGCATCACGCTCCTGCAGAAACTCGCCTGGACCCTCTCCGATGCCAAGCACGACTACAACCGCGTCGAGGTTGCCGTCTTCCCGCCGTTCACCGACCTCCGCGGCGTGCAGACCCTGGTGCAGGGCGACGACCTCGACGTTGCCTACGGCGGCCAGGACCTGTCCCAGTTCGATTCCGGCGCCTACACCGGAGACATCTCCGGCGCGTTCCTTGCCAAGCTGGGCTGCTCTTATGTCCTGGTGGGCCACAGCGAACGCCGCACCATCCACAACGAAACGGATGAGGTCCTCAACGCCAAGGTCAAGGCCGCGTTCAAGCACGGCGTGACCCCCGTGCTGTGCGCCGGTGAGGGCCTGGAAATCCGCCAGGCCGGCACCCACGTGGAACACACGCTTGACCAGGTACGCGCCGGTGTTGCCGGGCTCACCAACGAGCAGGCAGCCGAACTCGTCATCGCCTACGAACCCGTTTGGGCCATCGGCACCGGCGAGGTCGCCGGCCCCGGCGACGCACAGGAACTCTGTGCTGCCATCCGGACCGAACTGGAAAAGCTCTTCGGCGCCGACGTGGCAGCCAAGACCCGCCTGCTGTACGGCGGCTCCGTAAAGGCCAACAACGCGGCAGCCATCCTGCAGGAAACGGATGTGGACGGCCTGCTCGTGGGTGGCGCCAGCCTTGATCCCGCCGAGTTTGCTAATATTGTCAGGTTCGAGAGTCACCTGCTGACGGACTAGTCCGTCAGCACCCCCGCTCCCGCAATCCCAACTTCCTGAAAGGCCGTCGTGGACGTTCTTCATGTCATTCTGCAGATCCTCCTGGGCATCACCAGCCTCCTGCTGACGCTGCTCATCCTCCTTCACAAGGGACGCGGTGGCGGTATGTCGGATATGTTCGGCGGCGGCATGAGCTCAGGGCTGAGCTCCTCGGGCGTAGCGGAACGGAACCTCAACAGGTTTACCGTGGTCCTCGGCGTGACCTGGGGCGTGGTGATCATCGGCCTTGGCCTGATCATGCGGTTCAGCGGAGCCGGCGACTCCTGAGCAAAGCTTCAGGCAAGGATTACGCGGCGGCACTCCCGCCGCGGGTCCATCCAAACTAAACTGTGGCTGTCGGTTACCGACGGCCACAGTTTTTTTGGTTAAGCAGCCCTGCCTGCCTACCCGGCACCCGTTGCCAGTCAGGAGTTCCCATGGTCCATCCAGGCTCAGGATTTCGGGGCACCCGCGCCGGTGTCACGGCAGGCAGCGGCTCCAGCCTCCAGTCCGGGGACTCGCCGGGCAGCCCCTTGCCCCGCATGCGGGTATCGTATTGGTGCGTCTCAGGCCACGAAACCCAGCCGGTTTTCCTGCGCCTGCCGGAGGACCAGATCCCGGCCGTCTGGGATTGCCGCAGATGCGGAGCCACGGCGTCAAGGGACGGCCAGGCGGCAGCCATGGCCGACGCGGCCGACGACGGCTACAAAACCCACCTCGAATACGTTAAAGAGCGACGCTCCGGCCAGGACGCCGAAGACGTCCTGGCCGGAGCGTTGGAAAAGCTACGCGCCCGCGGCGTCCTTCCGGACGAGCTGCTGCGGGACCCGTGAGGCCGCATTCTCATCGATGAGCCACAGGGTCCGTGAGGTGCCCCGCGGCCCGGCAGCCGGAACCTGGATGGGATTGGCACCCGCAAGGGCCAGGCCCACGGCGCCTGCCTTGTCCTCTCCGGCCACCACCATCCACACCTCGGATGCGGTGTTGATGGCCGGCAGGGTCAGGGAAACCCGCAACGGCGGCGGCTTCGGTGAGTTGTGCACGGCAATAACGGTGCCGACCTTCTCGCGGATGCCGCCCTGCTCAGGGAACAGGGAGGCAACGTGTGCGTCGGGGCCAACACCCAGCAGGACCACGTCCAGGCGCGGCAGCACCGAAGGATGCTCCGGCCGGTCATCGGACATATCTGCAGCGTGCTCGGCTGCCGCCGCTTCAGCCAGCTGGCGGGCGTAGTCCGCTGCGGCCTCCTCGACGCTGCCGAAGTCGTCCGAGGAACCCGGAGCGTGGACCCGGGCCGGGTCCACCGGGATGTGGGACAACAGCGCGTCGAAGGCCTGCTGGGCGTTCCGCTCCGGATCACCGGAGGCAACAAAACGCTCATCGCCCCACCAGAAGTTGACCCTGGACCAGTCGACGGCCGGGGCCGCCGGCGAGTCAGCAACAGCCTTCAGCGTACCGATGCCCACAGTGCCCCCGGTCAGGACCACGGTGGCTTCACCGTATTTGTCCTGGACGTCAACAAGCTTGGTGATAAGACGCGCGGCGATGGCTGCCATCAGGACGGACGAATCAGGATGAATGCTTACTCGTGGATCAACGCTCACTGGGTCGGACGCTCCTTAGATTGGTACGTGGCAGTCCAATAGTAATCACTTCGCCGAACACTTCGTCGGGGTCGAGCCGGCGAAGCTCCTCTGCCAGGCAGTCGCGGAGGCTGCGGCGGGGGAGGGAGATCCGTTGGGCCGGCTGGCCCGGCTGGGTCAGTTCCGCCACGGACAGGCCGGGACGGAAGAGCTGCACGTCGCCGCTCTGCCGGCTGAGCCGGACCCTGCGGATGCCGGTGCCGGCGGGGTCGGCCACAATGGTGACCGGAGCGTCCAGGGTCAACGTGAGCCAGGCTGCCAGCAGGAGGGTGCTGGGGGAGTCGGAGGCTCCTTCGACGGCAACAGCCGTAACCGGCGAGGAATCCACCTGGTCCAGGACTGCCGCGAGCTGGATCCGCCAGTTGGTGAGCCGGGTCCAGGCCAGGTCCGTGTCGCCGGCCTTATAGGTGGCCCGGATAATCTCCAGGGCCGCCTGCGGGTCCGGTTCGTTGGCAGAGTCCGTGATCCGGCGGTGCGCGATTTTCCCGATGGAGGTCTCGCACGCGTTTTCCGGGGCGCCGTGCGGCCACCAGGCCACAATCGGCGCGTCCGGGAGCAGCAGTGCTGCGACCAGGGATTCGCTTTCGTGCGACAGTTCGCCGTAGCCGCGGAGCACAATTACTTCCGAGGCTCCGGCGTCGCCGCCCACGCGGATCTGCGCGTCGAGCCTGTCCTTGGCGTCCGACCCGGCGTCGGCAAGCACAATGATGCGGCACGGGTGTTCGCGGCTGGCCTCGTTGGCCGCCTCGATGGCTTCCTCCTCCAGCCCGGACTTGGTGACCACCACCAGGGTGAGCACCCGACCCAGCGCAATCACGCCGCCCTGCTCGCGCAGGGACATGATCTTCTTGGAGACCTTTGAGGTGGTGGTGTCCGGCAGGTCTACAATCATGGCCTTCTCCAGGTTCGTCCGTCACGGGCCAGCAGCTCGTCGGCGGAGGCAGGGCCCCAGCTGCCGGGAGCGTACGGCTCGGGCTGTTCGTTCAGTTCCGCCCAGTATTCCTCGAACGGGTCAAGGATCTTCCAGGACAGTTCCACTTCCTGATGCCGCGGGAACAGCGGCGGTTCACCCAGGAGCACGTCCAGGATCAACCGCTCGTACGCTTCCGGGCTGGATTCGGTGAACGAGTGTCCGTAGCCGAAGTCCATGGTGACGTCGCGGACTTCCGTCTGCGTGCCCGGGACCTTCGAGCCGAAGCGGATGGTGACGCCCTCGTCGGGCTGGACCCGGATGACGACAGCGTTCTGGCCGAAGTCGTCCTCGCCATGGTCACGGAACAGCAGGTTGGGCGCGCGTTTGAAGACCACTGCGATTTCCGTCACGCGGCGGCCCAGGCGTTTGCCTGCACGCAGGTAGAACGGCACACCTGCCCAGCGGCGGGTGTGGATGTCCACCCGGATCGCCGCGAAGGTTTCCGTGGTGGAATCGGCGGGAATGCCCTCCTCCTCCAGGTACCCCTGGACCTGCTCACCACCCTGCCAGCCGCCGGCGAACTGGCCGCGGGCTGAGTGCTGCGACAGGTCGGCAGGCAGCTTGACCGCGGCCAGGACCTTTTCCTTCTCGGCGCGCAGGTCATCGGCGTTGAAGGAGATGGGCTCCTCCATCGCGGTCAGGGCCAGCAGCTGCAGCAGGTGGTTCTGGATCACGTCGCGGGCCGCGCCCACGCCGTCGTAATACCCTGCCCGGCCGCCCGTGCCGATGTCCTCGGCCATGGTGATCTGGACGTGGTCAACGTGGTTGGAGTTCCACAGTGGTTCGAAGAGCTGGTTCGCGAACCGGAGCGCCAGGATGTTCTGGACGGTTTCCTTGCCCAGGTAGTGGTCGATCCGGAAAACAGCGTCCGCCGGGAAGACGGACTCGACGATGTCGTTCAGCTGGCGGGCCGACTCCAGGTCGTGGCCGAACGGCTTCTCGATGACCACGCGGCGCCACTTGTCGCCGTCTGCCTGAGCCAGCCCGTGCTTGGAGAGCTGCCGGCAGACCTGTTCGAAGGCCTTGGGCGGGATGGACAGGTAGAAGGCGTGGTTGCCGCGTGTTCCGCGCTGCTCATCGAGTTCGTCGATGGTTTCACCCAGGCGCTCGAAAGCGTCGTCCTCGTCGAACTCGCCCTGCACAAACCGGATGCCCTCGGACAGCTGGTTCCATACGGCCTCGTCGAACGGCGTACGGGCGTACGCCTGCACGGAGGCCTTCACCTCCGCGGCGAAGTCCTCCTTGTCCCACTCGCGCCGGGCGAAGCCCACCAGCGCGAAGCTGGGCGGCAACAGCCCCCGGTTGGCAAGGTCATACACAGCCGGCATGAGCTTTTTACGGGCAAGGTCGCCGGTGACTCCGAAGAGCACCAGGGAGGACGGCCCGGCAATCCGGTTCAAACGCCGGTCCCGCGGGTCCCGGAGCGGATTACGCCCCCGGCCCGCGGTTTTCCGGCCGAATTCAGTTTCTGGCATGGTTGCTTTTGCGCCTTAGCTTTCGGTAGCGGATGCCCGGGCGGACAGTGCAGCGACGGTGTCCTGCAGCTGCGCCACACCGGCGGCACGGTTTGTCAGGTGCAGGCGGAGCACGGGCCGGCCGTGTTCCGCGAGGACCTGGGCGTCGCCTGCGGCCTGCGCGGAGATCAGTTCCCCGAACGTGAACGGACGGTCCGGAATGGCCAGGTCCTCCGCTTCGGCGGCAGTGACCTGGAGGAACACGCCGATCGCGGGTCCGCCCTTGTGGAACTGGCCGGTGGAGTGCAGGAACCGCGGTCCCCAGCCAAACGTGACCGGCCGGCCGCTGACGGCTGCCAGCTCGTCCCGCACGCCTTCGAGCTGCGCAAAGGCAAGCCGGTCGAAGTAGGCCTGGACACTGAGGTAGCTGTCGTCATCCAACGTGCCCAGGAGTGCCGTGACGGCTGCCTCCGCAGTTGTTGCGTCGCCGAGCCAGTCACCACCCCGGACCTCGATGGACCCGTCCACGAAGGCCGCCGGCGTGGGTTCGGGCTGCGCGTCCAGGAGTCCGCGGGCTGCCACCTTGGCGGCCTCAACGTCCGGCTGGTCGAAGGGGTTGATGCCCAGCAGGCGGCCGGCCACGGCCGTGGCGAATTCCCAGACCATCATCTGGCTGGCCAGGCCGCCGGCGATGGCCACCTCGTTGGCGCCGGGTTCGACGTCGGCATCAGCAGCCACCAGGCGTACCACCAGGACGTCGGGGGCGCCGGAGCCGGCCTCGGGGGATGCGGGTCCGGCGACCACCGGAAGCACGCCGGTGCCCAGCTTGCCGGTGGATTCGGCAATGAGCTGTTCGGCCCAGTCGGCGAAGCCCACAATGCCGGAGCCGTCCTCCGCGATGACGATCTTGTTGCGCAGCGGACTGGTGCCGCCGAGGGCAGCGCCCAACGCGAGTCCGATGTTCCCAGCAGCGTCATCGTTGAGGATTTCTGCGGCTTCCTCGGCTTCGTCCAGGAACTTCTGGATGTCCACACCGGCCAGGCCGGAGGGGACCAGACCGAAAGCCGTCAGCGCCGAGTAGCGGCCGCCCACGTTGGGGTCCGCGTTGAAGACGGCACGGTAGCCGGCTTCGCGGGAGGACTTGTCCAGCGGGGAGCCGGGGTCGGTGACAATGATGATCCGGCTCTTGGCGTCCAGGCCCGCCTCGGTGAAGGCGTGCTCGAAGATGCGGCGCTGGGAGTCGGTTTCCAGCGTCGACCCGGACTTGGAGGAAACCACAATGGCGGTGTGGGCAAGGCGGTCGGCCAGTGCGGCGCGGACCTGGTCCGGGTCGGTGCTGTCAAGCACTGTCAGCTCGACGCCGGCGGTGCCGGCAATGACCTCGGGCGCCAGCGAGGAGCCGCCCATGCCGCAAAGCACGATGCGGGTCACGCCTTCGGCGCGCAGGGCGTCCCGGAGTTCCAGGATGGCCGGCACCAGGGCCTGCGAGACAGTGGCGGCTTCCACCCAGCCGAGCCTGAGGGCCGACTCGGCTTCGGCGTCGGGACCCCACAGGGTGTGGTCCTTGGCGAAGATCCTGGTGGCGATGCGGTCCGCCACCAGGGAGGGGAGGTGCTGTTCAAGAGCCTGCCGGGCAGCGCCGGTGGCGTCGTAGCTGAGAGTACTCATAGGGGACTAGGAAGCCTTCCGTGCAGCGGCGAGGGCGCCTTCGACGTCGGCCAGCAGTTCCTTCCAGCTGGCCACGAACTTGTCCAGGCCTTCCGATTCCAGAAGGGCCACAACCTCGTTGTAGGAGATGCCGAGGCCTTCGAGGGCGTCCAGGACGCCGTTCGCTTCCGCGTAGGTGCCGGTGATGGTGTCACCAGTGACAACGCCGTGGTCGAAGCTGGCGTCAAGGGTCTTCTCCGGCATGGTGTTCACAACGCCGGCGGCCACCAGTTCGGTGACGTAGAGGGTGTCCGGGTAGGCCGGGTCCTTCACTCCGGTGGAGGCCCACAGCGGACGCTGGGGGAGTGCGCCGGCTTCGGCGAGGAGCGCCCAGCGCTCGGTGCTGAAGAGTTCCTCGTAGACCTGGTAGGCCAGGCGGGCGTTGGCCACGCCGGCCTTGCCCTTGAGGGCCTTCGCTTCATCGGTGCCGAGGGCGTCGAGGCGCTTGTCGATTTCGGAGTCGACGCGGGAGACGAAGAAGGACGCCACGGAGTGGATCTTCGAGAGGTCGTGGCCGTTTTCCTTGGCCTGTTCCAGGCCGGCCTGGAAGGCGTTGATGACGGCGCGGTAACGCTCCAGGGAGAAGATCAGGGTCACGTTGACGCTGATGCCCTCTGCCAGGGTGGCCGTGATGGCTTCGAGGCCTTCAAGGGTGGCGGGGATCTTGATCAGGACGTTGTCCTTGTTGACCTTCTTGTAGAGGTTCTTGGCCTCGGCAATGGTGCCGGCGGTATCCCAGGCCAGGCGGGGGTCCACCTCGATGGAGACACGGCCGTCAACACCCTTGGTCGCGGCGGCGACGGGGGCGAACAGGTCGCAGGCGTCGGCTACGTCGGTGGTGGTGATTTCGAAGATGGTTTCCTCGACGCTGGAACCGGCGGCTGCCTGCGCGGCGATGGTGCCGTCATAGTCGGTGCCGGCGGTGATGGCGGCGTGGAAGATCGACGGGTTGGTGGTCACACCCACCACGTTCTTCTCTTCGATGAGCTTGCGGAGGGTGCCCGTGTCCAGGCGGCCGCGGGACAGGTCATCGAGCCAGATCGAAACGCCGGCGTCGGACAGCTGCTGTGTGGGAGTAGTCATTGTTGTTTCTCCTAAATTCGGGTTCAGGCCTGGAGGCCGGAGAGGGAGTCCTTGGCGGCGGCAGCTACTGCTTCCGCGGTGATGCCGAACTCCTGGAAAAGGCGCTTGTAGTCGGCGGATGCGCCGTAGTGCTCGAGGGAGATGGAACGGCCGGCGTCGCCAACGAATTCCTTCCAGCCCAGCGAAAGGCCGGCCTCGACGGAGACGCGTGCCTTGACGGCAGCAGGCAGGACGGATTCGCGGTAGGCGGCGTCCTGCTTGTTGAACCATTCGACGCACGGCATGGACACAACGCGGGCGGCGATGCCTTCCGCCTGGAGTGCCTCGCGGGCCTGGACGGCCAGCTGGACCTCGGAACCGGTGCCGATGAGGACAACGTCGGCGGGAACGGTGGCACCGTCCCGGCTGGCTTCGGCGAGGACGTAGCCGCCCTTGGCGGTGCCTGCGGCGGAACCGAAGACGTCGCCGTCGGCTGCACCTTCGCCGCGTTCCCAGGTGGGGATATTTTGCCGGGTCAGGACAATGCCGGCCGGGTTGGCGTGGTTTTCCAGCATGGTCTTCCAGGCAATGGATACCTCGTTGGCGTCACCGGGGCGGACAACGTCCAGGCCCACAATGGCGCGCAGGGTGGCGAGCTGTTCCACGGGCTGGTGGGTGGGTCCGTCCTCACCCAGGCCGATTGAGTCGTGCGTCCATACGTACAGGGATGAGGCCCCCATCAGGGCGCCGAGGCGGATGGCGGGCCGCTGGTAGTCACTGAAGATCAGGAACGTACCGGAGAAGGCGCGGGTCTTGCCGTGCAGGCTGATGCCGTTGACGATTGCTGCGGCGGCGTGCTCACGGATGCCGAAGTGCAGCACCCGGCCGTAGGGGTTTCCGGACCAGGCGTCGGTCTGCTTGGACGCCGGGATGAAGGACGGAGAGCCTTCAATCGTGGTGTTGTTGGACTCGGCGAGGTCGGCGGAGCCGCCCCAGAGTTCCGGCAGGACCGGACCCAGTGCGTTCAGTACCTTGCCGGAGGCGGCGCGGGTGGAAACGTCCTTGCCGGCCGGGAAGACAGGCAGTGCCGCGTCGACGCCGTCGGGAAGTTCCTTGGACTCGATGCGCTGCAGGAGTGCTGCACCCTCCGGGTTGGCTGCCTGCCAGGCGTTGAAGGACTCTTCCCATTCCTTGTGCGCTGCTGCGCCGCGGTCCACAACGGAGCGGGCGTGTGCCAGGACGTCCTGGTCCACGTCGAAGGACTTGGCGGGATCAAAGCCCAGTACCTCCTTCAGGCCTGCGACTTCCTCTGCGCCCAGCGCGGAACCGTGGATCTTGCCGGTGTTCTGCTTCTTCGGGGCCGGGTAGCCGATGATGGTCCGCAGCGAGATGATGGACGGCTTTGAGGTCTCGGCCTTGGCGGCCAGCAGTGCCGTGTACAGCTCCTGGACGTCTTCGACGTAGTCGCCGGTCTTGGTCCAGTCAACGCGCTGGGTGTGCCAGCCGTAGGCCTCGTAGCGTTTCAGGACATCCTCGGTGAAGGAGATGTCGGTGTCGTCCTCGATGGAGATGTGGTTCTCATCGTAGACAACAACAAGGTTGCCCAGTTCCTGGTGGCCGGCAAGGGAGGATGCCTCCGCGGTGACGCCTTCCTGGAGGTCGCCGTCCGAGGCGATGACCCAGATGGTGTGGTCGAACGGGCTGGTGCCCGGGGCGGCGTCGGCGTCGAAGAGACCGCGTTGGCGGCGCTGGGAGTAGGCGAAGCCCACGGAGGAGGCCAGGCCCTGGCCCAGCGGACCGGTGGTGATCTCTACGCCGGCGGTGTGCTTGTACTCGGGGTGGCCCGGGGTCAGCGAGTCCCAGGTGCGCAGCGCCTCGAGGTCCTTCAGTTCCAGGCCGTAGCCGGAGAGGAACAGCTGGATGTAAAGGGTCAGCGACGTATGGCCGGGTGACAGGATGAAGCGGTCGCGGCCCAGCCAGTCCGGGTTCCGGGGATCGTGGCGCATCAGTTTGTGGAACAGGAGGTAAGCGGCCGGGGCCAGGCTCATCGCCGTTCCGGGGTGGCCGTTGCCCACCTTCTCCACTGCATCAGCGGCAAGTACGCGGACGGTGTCCACGGCGCGCTGGTCCAAGCTGGTCCATGACAGTTCTTGCTCTTCCAAATGTGGCACGAAAACCGGGCCCCTCTCTGTGCTGATGGCAGGTGGTACACCGGATCCGGTCAGGGGCACGCCGTGTGGCGCCCGCTGCGGTGTGTACCAGCCGTTCACCATCGAAACGTTATCTATCACTCAGCCGCGAACCGGCTTGGAATGCGTTTTCCAAGGCATTCCTGCCGCGCGCTGATCTGGTGACAGCTTAGCCCGCCCGCGCGCCGGAAATCGGAAAAATCTCACGTTGTGGACGCTATTTCCCCTTTTATGAATGGCCCTGCTGTGAGGTTGAGTTAATCTGCTCGAATTGGCACGTGAGCGATCATCACCGCATATCAGCCGGACTGGCGGCGGGTTCCGGCACGCTATGATGAGGGGAGGCCAATTCCAGTCAGCGGACGTCAACGTCCGGGCCGGAATCCGGCTGTTTGCGGATCGCCGGTTGAAGCTGCGGGTGCGCGGACGGGCCGGCCGCCGGACATGAGCTGCATTGCCAGACAGAACTGCCACACAGAACGGGTGACTGCCACCGTGAGCACAACCGATACGCCGCTGAAAGCATCCGGGACCACGGGCCCTGGGTTTGCCCGTAAGGCCAAGGCGTACCTCGCCCTCACCAAGCCCCGCGTGATCGAGCTGCTCCTGGTGAGCACACTTCCCACCATGATCTACGCCGAGCGCGGCTTTCCCTCCATCGGTTTGATCCTTGCCACCCTGGTGGGTGGCGCTTTCGCCGCGGGCAGTGCCGGCGCCTTCAACTGCTACATCGACCGCGACATCGACAAACTGATGCACCGGACCGAAAAGCGGCCCCTGGTCACCGGTGAGGTGACCCCGCGCGAGGCTTTGGTTTTTGCCTGGCTTTTGGGCGCCGCGGCCATCGCCATCCTGTGGTTCGGCGCCAACCCCCTGTCCGCCTGGCTGGGGCTCGCGGCCATCTTCTTCTATGTGGTCATCTACACCATCATCCTGAAACGGCGCACAGCCCAGAACATCGTCTGGGGCGGTGCCGCCGGCTGTTTCCCCGTTGTCATCGCCTGGGCGGCAGTGACCAACTCGGTGGAATGGCCCGCCATCATCCTGTTTATGGTCATCTTCCTGTGGACGCCGCCCCACTACTGGCCGCTGTCCATGCGCTACGGCGAGGATTACCGCAACGCCAACGTCCCCATGCTTGGCGCCATCGCGGGCGCCAAGGTGGTCTCCGTGCAGGTGGTGCTGTATGCCTGGGCCATGGTGGCCTGCTCCCTGCTGATGGTTCCCGCCGGCGGGGCCGGTTGGGTCTACACCGTCACGGCCGTGGTGGCCGGCGCATGGTTCCTCTACGAGTCGCACTCGCTGTATAACCGCGCCCAGCACGAGGAGATCTCGGACAAGCGCGCCATGAAGGTGTTCCACGGCTCCATCAGCTACCTCACCCTGCTGTTCATCGCCCTGGCCGTTGACCCGTTCGTCGGCCCCGCCGTGATGGCAGGTTAGCCGCCAACTTTACGGCCCGGCATCACCACTCGAGGTCGGCTCCGCCCAGCGCGCAGAACCGCAGGGGAGCCGGGTCGCCGCTTTCCACCAGCTTGAGAAGTTCGACGGCGGCCGTTGCCGGCAGCTTCGACGCCCCGGGAACACCCATGGCCGTGGCAAGTTGGCCCGGGTGAACTGCCCAGCATCGGACTGAGCCACCGAGTTCATTGGCCAGGGAGATGGTCAGCATGTTCTGCCCGGCCTTCGAGACGCGGTACGCATAGCTGGTGCCCAGGTGGACGTAGTGCCCGGCGGCCTGCCGGGACAGGGAGCCCAGCCGCGAGCTGACGTTGATAATGAGAGGCGCGGGAGTCAACTGCAGGGCCGGCAGCAGTTCCTGCACCAGCCGGAGCGGCCCCGCCACGTTGGTATCGAGGCTTGCCAGCAGCAGGTCCGGATCCACATCGCGGACCCCGCCGCGCGGGGCACCCTGCGCGGCGTTGTTGACCAGCAGGTCCACGCCACGCCCACCCAGCGCCTCCCGGAAAACGCCTGCGGGATCGGCCGTGACGTTGTGCTCGACGACGGTGATGCCGCCGTCGAACGGTTCCAGCCCCTGGGCCGACCTGACCACCGCCACCACGTCCCAGCCCTGTGCGCTGAATTCTTCGGCGCAGGCACGGCCGAATCCCCGTCCGGCACCCGTTACCACCATCAGTTGTCCCATGGAAAAACCCTACTGCGGCACGTGGAACTTACTTCGGCAACCTAGATATGACAGGCTTGTCATATTGATCACTTTTTTGGTCACTCGGCGTTACTGACTGGTTACGGTGGAATGGATCCTTCCCGCAAGCAAAGGAATATCCATGGCCCCCGGTCACTCGAACCTCCCGTCCACCAGCCACAGCCCGCCGAACCCAGGCCAGCCGGGCAGCAAGCGTCCCGGGCTCCGCAGGCCGGCTTTCCTGCGTCACCTGGGTGCCGACATTCCAGCGTCCCTGGTGGTCTTCCTGGTGGCCTTGCCGCTCTCCCTCGGCATCGCGGCCGCCTCCGGCGCCCCCATCATGGCCGGACTCATCGCCGCTGCCGTCGGCGGCCTCGTGGCCGGCAGCCTGGGCGGCTCGCCGCTGCAGGTCAGCGGGCCTGCCGCCGGACTGACAGTGATCGTGGCGGGCCTGGTGGACCAGTTCGGCTGGCAGGCCACCTGCGCCATCACCGCAGCTGCAGGCATCGTCCAGCTCCTGCTGGGCATCAGCCGGGTGGGCCGGGCAGCGCTGGCGGTGTCCCCCGTAGTGGTCAAGGCGATGCTGGCGGGGATCGGCATCACCATCATCCTGCAGCAGCTCCAGGTCCTGCTGGGCGCCCAGCCGGCCGGCTCGGCCCTGGAAAACCTCGCATCACTTCCGGCCGCCATCACCGGACTCGAAATCCATGCCGCACTGCTGGGCCTTGCTGTCATCGGCATCCTGCTGGGCTGGAAATACCTTCCGCCTGCCATCCGCCGCATTCCCGGTCCGCTTGCCGCCGTCACCGCCGGCACCGCCCTCTCCGTGGCACTGGCGCCAGGCCTGGAACGGATTTCCTTTAACGGATCAATTTTCGACGCCGTGGCGCTGCCGGAACTTCCGGACGGCAACTGGCGGACCATTGCGTTTGCCGTGCTCTCCATGGCCCTGATCGCCAGCATCGAATCCCTGCTGTCCGCCGTCGCCGTCGACAAGATGCAGAACGGGCCCCGCACCAACCTCAACAGGGAACTGGTGGGCCAGGGCGCAGCCAACATTGTTTCCGGATCGCTTGGCGGCCTGCCCGTAACGGGCGTGATCGTCCGGAGCGCCACCAACGTCGAGGCCGGCGCCCGGACCCGTTCCTCGGCCGTGCTGCACGGCATCTGGATCCTGGCTTTCTCGGCCCTCTTCGCCGGACTGATCCAACTGATTCCGTTGTCGGTCCTCGCCGGACTCCTGGTGGTGATCGGGGCGCGGCTGATCAAGGTGGCGGACATCCGGACCAGCCTGCGCACCGGTGACCTGCTGGTCTACGCCGTGACGTTGCTGTGCGTGGTGTTCCTCAACCTGCTCGAGGGTGTGATCATCGGCCTGGCCCTTGCCGCGGCAAGCGTACTGTGGCGGGTGCTCCGGGCCGAGATCAAGGCCCACCAGCCTGCCGGCCCAGACGCCGCCTGGCGGATCACCATTGCCGGCTCCTGCAGCTTCTTCGCGTTGCCCCGCCTCAACCGGGTCCTGCAGGCAGTCCCGGAAGGCCATCAGATGGTGGTGGAGATGAACGCCGACTACCTGGACCATGCATTCCGCGAGGCGTTGATCGCCTGGCAGAACCAGTACCAGGCAACCGGCGGCAGCGTCAGCCTCGAGGAACACGGCAACACCCTGTTCCAGGACGCGGCGGACAATACCCCCAAGCGGCAGGAAGCCCGTGAGCTGCCGCTGCCGCCGCGGACCACGTGGCAGGAGCCGGCTGCCGCTGTCACCGGCCACGCGGCAGCTGAGGGCGGTTCCGCCGCAGCCAGGCCGCTGCGCTCCATCCTGCTGGGGATCAACAAGTACCACCGCCGCTTTGCGGACCAGGTCAAGCCACTGGTGCAGGACCTGGCGGACAGCCAGAACCCGGACACCCTCTTTGTTGCCTGCGTGGACTCCAGGGTCAACCCGAACCTCATCACCAGCAGCGGACCGGGTGACCTGCTGACGCTCCGGAACATCGGCAACGTGGTGTGCCACGACGGCCAGGATGCCTCCATCGATTCTGCGCTTTCCTTCGCGGTCAAGGGCCTGGACGTGGATTCGATTGTCATCTGCGGGCATTCGAACTGCGGCGCCATGAAGGCCCTCTTCGACGATGCCGGCGGAACGGGAAACGCTGCGCTGGGCACCGGTTTCGAGGCCTGGCTGGACCACGCCCGGCCCAGCTACCGCGAACTGGTGGCCGGGCATCCCGTGGCGCTGGCGGCAGCCGGGGCAGGCTACTGCCGCCTCGACCAGCTGGGAATGGTCAACGTGGCCGTTCAACTGGCCAAACTGGAAAGCCACCCCCTGGTGGGCCCGGCCCTGGCGGCCGGCACCGTCCAGGCGACCGGGCTGTTTTACGACATCGCCTCCGCGCGGGTGGTGCTGGTGACGCCCGGCGGGATCGAGGTCCTCGATCCCGCGCATGCCGCTGCCGGCAACACTCCTGTGCCTGCAGCGGCATCCTGACGTCTTAAAAATGGAAGGCGCCCCGGTCCAGGTGGACCGGGGCGCCTTGCGCAGGGACTGGAGTCCGCGCTGCTACCCGGCAGCCACGGGGCTGCTGCGGGCAACATCCCAGGCGTTGGTAGCGGCTGACATCAAGAGCGCGGCTCCGAGCATGTGCGCCGCAACCAGCAGTTCAGGAATGCCGTTGTAGTACTGCGTGAAGCCGATGACGCCCTGCAGCAGCGTCACGGCCAGCAGGCCCAGCACGGCTGCACGGAACGGACCCTTGATCCGGCGCAACAGGACCACTGCCACCGCCACCAGGGTTCCTGCTGTAATCAGGTAAGCCGGTACGGCATGGATGTGTGAGAACAGGTCCCAGTCAAGGTTGTTGCGGGGGGCGTCGGCGTCGCCGGCGTGGGGCCCGGCTCCGGTGACCACCACGCCCAGCATCACGGCCAGGATGGAGAAGATGGCGACGGCGGCGGTCAGCGGGCGCATAACGCCCGGAACAGCGGGAAGCCGAAGGGCGGGGAACCTGCCGGTCCGCCCGTAGGCCCGGTTCACCAGCAGGGTGGCGAAGACCACCAGGGCCATGGAGACCAGGAAGTGCAGGCCCACCACCCAGGGGTTGAGTTGGGTCAGGACGGTGATGCCACCGATCACAGCCTGCGCCGGAATGCTGGCGAGCAGGCCCAGGGCCAGCAGGAACAGGTCCCGGCGTTCCTTGCGGAGGTTCCACAGGTACACCAGCAGGAGGGCGGCGACGGCGGCCAGCGCAAAAGTAAGCAGCCGGTTGCCGAATTCGATGAAGCCGTGGATTCCCATCTCCGGCGTGTTCACCAGGGACGTTTCGGTACAGCGCGGCCAGGTGGGGCAGCCCAGTCCGGAAGCGGTCAGCCGGACAGCGCCGCCGGTCACCACCAGCAGGGTCTGCCCGATCAGGGAGGCCACGGCCAGGCGGCGGACACTCTTGTCCACCGTGCGGGGCAGCCGCGCGGCAAGGCGGCCGGCTAGTTGAGGAAGGCGGGAAACCGTGCTCACGAAAAACTCAATTCCATTTGAACCAGCGGATGGCTGCTGCACCGGCGATAACCGTCCACAGCAGCAGGACAAGGGCAGCGGCGCCGTTCAGGGTGCCGCCAAGGAATGCCTCACGCAGGGACTCGCCCAGCGCACCTGAGGGCAGGTAGTGCACCACTGCCTGCGCGGCACCCGGGAGCCGTTCGCCCGGGATGACAATCCCGCCGAGGGCGCCCAGCAGGATCCACAGCAGGTTGGTGATGGCCAGGGTGGCTTCCGGCCGGACGGTTCCGGCAACCAGCAGGCCCAGCGCCGTGAAGGCGCCTGCACCAAGGACCAGCAGCAGCAGGCCGGGCAGCCACCCCGCGGCGGGCGGCTGCCAGCCAAGCAGCAGCGCCACCAGGGTCACCACCACCACCTGCAGGCACAGGACCACCAGGACGGAGAGGGCCTTGCCGGCGATCAGTCCACCGCGGCCCAGGGGAGTGGTGGACAGGAAGCGGAGCACACCGTAGCGGCGGTCAAACCCCGTGGCGATCCCTTGGCCGGTGAAGGCCGTGGACATGGCGCACAGGGCCAGGATGCCCGGTACGGCAACGTTGATCCGGCTGGCACCCATGCCGTCCAGGAAAGGCGTGACCGTGAGTCCCACCAGTGCCAGCAGCGGAAGGATGATGGCAAGGATCAGCTGCTCACCGTTCCGCAGCATCGCCAGCGCCTCGTATTTGCCCTGCAGCAGCACCCGCCGGAAGAGCGTCGCCGGACCGGAAAGCGTGCTGCCGCCCGGGTTTCCGGCAGCGCCGGGGGACGGCGCAGGGCCGGTGGTTGCGGGGGTCCCGTTCATCGGACGTCCTTTCCCGAAATATCCAAAAAGACGTCTTCAAGGCTACGCGCCTGCAGGCTCATGGCGGTCGGCATGATGTTGCGTGCTTCCCACCAGGTGGCCAGAGCGGCCAGGTGCGCCGGGGCCAGGGCGCCGGTCACCGTGTAGCTGCCGGCCCGGACCTCGAGGATTTCCGCACCGGGCGGCAGGACGCCGTCGAACTCCAGTCCGGGGTCCGCATCAAAGACCAGGGTGCGCACCTGCTCCGCGCCGGGTGTTACGCCATGGTCCCGCTGCAGCAGTTCCTGGACCGTGCCCTCGGCTACGTTGCGGCCGCCGTCGATGATGTAGACATAATCGGCAAGCCGCTGGGCGTCATCCATCAGGTGCGTGGTGAGGATGATTCCCATGCCGGCGTCGCGGAGTTCTGCGATGAGCTCGAACACCACCTGGCGTGACTGCGGGTCCAGGCCGGCGCTTGGCTCATCCAGGAAGAGCACTTCGGGGCGGCCGATCAGCGCCGCAGCCAGGGCCAGGCGCTGTTTCTGGCCGCCGGAGAGCCGGCGCACAGTGGTTCGGCTGAAGGCGTCGATGCCCAGCCGTTCCACGAGTTCGGGCACCGGCCAGGGGTTGGCGTAAAGGCCTGCGACGTGCCGCAGCAGCGGGATGGGCCTGGCCGACGGCGGGAGGCCGCCGTCCTGCAGCATCACGCCAACGCGGGACCGCAGGTCAGCCCCCGCCGCAGCGGGGTCCTGGCCCAGCAGGGTGATGGTTCCCCCGGTACGCTTCTGCAGGCCCTGCGCGCACTCGAGCGTGGTGGTTTTACCGGCTCCGTTGGCGCCGAGGAGGGCGGTGACCTGGCCGCGTTCCGCGGTCAGCGACACACCGCTGACCACGCGGAGCATCCGGCCGTCGAGGCTGGAAAGGGGGCCGACGTCCTTGATAAGCCCGTCAATGGACAGGACCGGGGAAGATGGGGATCGCACCCACGTATTCTACGGGACGTAGTACTTACGGCCGCCGCGCCGGCCGCCAGGCCGAGGCCAGCCTGTCCTTACTGGAGGACGGGACTAAATTACGACATGATTGTGTTGTGTATTCCGTGAGTAACGCTACTGTTGCGCCCGTCACCGGGCGCGGGGCCGCACAGGCCCCCACCCACCGCAGCCCTGTGGCCGCCGGTGCGGTGGCCGACGCGGATGACCGAACCCGGGACCGCGTCCTGTCCGCCGTCCTGGAGCACGGGCCCGTGAGCGCCGCCGAACTCGGCGACCTTCTGGGCTTCACCCCTGCCGCCGTCCGGCGCCACCTGGATAACCTTTCGCGCGCGGGCGTCATCGAAGTCAAGCGTGCTGCCCGCTCCGGCGGCGGCGCAGGACGCCCCGCCCGGCGGTACGTCCTGAGCTCGCAGGGCCAGTCGAGCCTGGGGAACGATTACCTGGACATCGCCGCCCTGGCGCTCCAGCAGCTCCAGAAAGCCGCCGGCCCGGACGCTGTCCGGGCGTTCGCCGTCGAACGCTTCGCCGACATGGAACGCCGCTACGCCCCGGAAATCGACAAGGCAGGCCCGGACATCGCCGACCGTGCCAAGGCGCTCTCCGATGCCCTGAGCCGGGACAACTTCGTGTCCTCCGCAGCCTCCATCGAAGCCAAGGCCCCGCTGCCGGCGGCCCTGTCCAGCGTCCAGCTGTGCCAGGGACACTGCCCCATCCAGGAACTCGCGTCCCGTTTCCCCGTATTCTGCGACGTTGAGACCGAAGTTTTCTCCCGGCTGGTGGGCGTCGACGTCCGCCGGCTTTCCACGCTGGCCCGCGGCGGCCACGTCTGCACCACCCACATTCCTACAGGCAGGCTGTCTGCCCCGGAGCCCGCAGGCTCCCCGGCAGCCCCCGCCAGCCTGGTTGAAGTAAACAACCATCAGCAAGAAAGGCCGTGATGACGGACCAACTATCAGAGAAAGCGGTAGCCGAAAGCACTGTGATCTCGGAGATTCTCGAAAAGAATCCCGAGCTCCACGGCATCGGTAACTACGAGTATGGCTGGGCTGACAAAAACGACGTCGGCGCCAACGCCCGACGTGGGCTCAGCGAAGAGGTCGTCCGGGACATTTCGGCCAAAAAGAGCGAACCCCAGTGGATGCTTGACCTGCGCCTGAAGGGCCTGAAGTACTTCGACCGCAAGCCCATGCCCACCTGGGGTGCAGACCTCTCCGGCATCGACTTCGACAACATCAAGTATTTTGTGCGCTCCACCGAGAAGCAGGCTGCCACCTGGGAGGACCTGCCCGAGGACATCCGGAACACGTACGAGAAGCTTGGCATCCCCGAAGCCGAGCGCAGCCGCCTGGTTTCCGGCGTGGCAGCCCAGTACGAGTCGGAAGTGGTGTACCACCAGATCCGCGAGGACCTGGAACAGCAGGGCGTCATCTTCCTCGACACCGACACCGCGTTGAAGGAACACCCGGAGATCTTCCAGGAGTACTTCGGCACCGTCATCCCCGTGGGCGATAACAAATTCGCGTCGCTGAACACCTCCGTCTGGTCCGGCGGTTCCTTTGTGTACGTCCCCAAGGGCGTCCACGTGGACATCCCCCTCCAGGCCTACTTCCGCATCAACACGGAAAACATGGGCCAGTTCGAGCGGACGCTGATCATCGCGGACGAGGACTCCTACGTCCACTACATCGAGGGCTGCACGGCGCCGATCTACACCTCAGACTCCCTGCACTCCGCCGTTGTGGAGATCGTGGTGAAGAAGGGCGCCCGCGTCCGCTACACCACCATCCAGAACTGGTCGAACAACGTCTACAACCTGGTGACCAAGCGCGCCATCTGCGAAGAAAGCGCCACCATGGAGTGGGTCGATGGCAACATCGGCTCCAAGGTCACCATGAAGTACCCGGCCGTCTACCTCGTTGGCGAGCACGCCAAGGGCGAGACGCTGTCCATCGCCTTCGCCGGCGAAGGCCAGCACCAGGACACGGGTTCCAAGATGGTCCACATCGCACCGAACACCAAGAGCTCCATCATCTCCAAGTCGGTGGCACGCGGCGGCGGCCGAGCCGCCTACCGCGGCCTGGTCCAGGTCCGTGAAGGCGCCAAGCACTCCGCCAACACCGTCCGCTGTGACGCGCTGCTGGTGGACACCATCAGCCGCTCGGACACGTACCCGTACATCGACATCCGCGAGGACGACGTTGTGATGGGACACGAGGCCACCGTGTCACGCGTCAGCGAAGAGCAGCTGTTCTACCTGATGTCCCGCGGCATGCGCGAAGACGAGGCCATGGCGATGATCGTGCGCGGCTTCATCGAGCCGATCGCCCGGGAACTCCCCATGGAATACGCACTTGAGCTGAACCGCCTGATTGAACTGCAGATGGAAGGGTCCGTCGGATAACGATGACTGAAATCACTACCGAAAAAGCGCGCATCGGCGCGCCCTCAGCCCAGCCGTTCATCGACGGTTTCACTGAAGAGGGCGAAAGCCTTTCGCCCATCAACGCTGCGGGCGCCAAGTCCCCGCTGGCGGGGGCCTCTGCCAAGAGCCACTCCCACGGCGGCGGCGAAGGCATTCCGGACAGCTCACGCGCCGGCCGCCTGACCTCCTACAAGCTGGCGGACTTCAAGCCGCTGACCGGCCTGGAAGAGGACTGGCGCTTCACCCCGCTCAAACGGCTCCGCGGCCTGCACAGCGAGGTCCTCTCCGGCGCGGCCCCCGCCGTGTCCGTCAGCGGTCCTGACGCTGTCATCGTGGAAACGGTTGGCCGCGACGACCAGCGGATCGGCACCGCCGGGATCCCGGAGGACCGGGTCTCCGCCAACGCCTGGGAGAACTTCGCCGAGGCCACCGTGGTGACCATCCCCGAAGAGTTCGAAGCCGATTCGGAAATCACCGTCAACATCACGGGCAGTTCGGCCGACGCCGCCGCCCAGCACCTGGTGATCGTGGCGAAGAAGTTCTCCAAGGCCGTTGTTGTGCTCAACCACACCGGCAACGCCGTGGTGGCCGAAAACGTCGAAATCGTTGTTGAGGACAGCGCCAACCTCACGGTGGTGTCCCTTCAGGAATGGGACGACGCAGCAGTGCACGCCTCCTCGCAGCAGGCAAAGATCGGCCGCGACGCAAAGCTCAAGCACGTTATGGTCAGCCTGGGCGGTGACCTGGTCCGGGTCACGCCGTCCGCGCGTTTCACCGCCCCCGGCGGCGAAGCCGAACTGTTCGGCCTGTACTTCGCCGACGCCGGCCAGCACCTTGAGCAGCGCCTGTTTGTTGACCACGCCGTGGCCAACTGCAAGTCCAACGTGCTGTACAAGGGTGCCCTGCAGGGCCGCAACGCGCACGCCGTCTGGGTGGGCGATGTCTTGATCCGCAAGGAAGCAGAAGGCACCGACACCTACGAGGCCAACCGCAACCTGCTGCTCACGGACGGCGCCCGCGCCGATTCCGTCCCGAACCTCGAAATCGAGACGGGCCTGATCGAGGGTGCCGGCCACGCCAGCGCCACCGGCCGGCTGGATGACGAGCACCTGTTCTACCTGATGGCCCGCGGCATCCCGGAAAACGTGGCCCGCCGCCTCGTGGTCCGTGGCTTCCTGAACGAGATCATCCAGCAGATCAAGGTACCCGCCCTTGAGGAACGCCTCACGGACGCCGTGGAGCGCGAACTCGCGCTGACGGAAAACTAAGGCACGGGGCACGGGAACACATGACTGACCAGCCAAAAGGCGAACTCGTCTGCAAAGTCGATGACATTTCGCCGAAGCAGGCCCTGCGGATCCTGATCGAGGACTACCCGGTGGCCATCGTCAAGGACTCCATGGGGGAGATCCATGCGATCGGCGACACCTGCTCGCACGCGGACATTTCCCTGTCCGAGGGCGAAGTGGAAGGGTGCGCCATCGAGTGCTGGGGCCACGGCTCCCAGTTCGACCTGCGCAGTGGCCAGCCCCTGCAGCTGCCCGCCTACGATCCCGTTCCTGTGTTCGCTGTTGAAATCCGGGCCGACGAGGTCTACGTGGACTTCAGCAACGTCCTCAACGGCGCCGAGGCACCAACCTTCAGCTAGCACCACAGATTCACGAACCAACTTCCAGACAAAGACCGCACCGCAGCCGCCAGGCCGGTGCAGAGGAGAACAAGACATATGTCTACTCTTGAGATCAAGGACCTGCACGTCAGCATTGAGACGGAGCAGGGCACCAAGGAAATCCTGAAGGGCGTCAGCCTGACCATCCGGACCGGCGAAACCCACGCCATCATGGGTCCCAACGGGTCCGGCAAGTCCACGCTGGCCTCCACCATCGCCGGACACCCCCGCTACAACGTCACCAGCGGCTCCATCACGCTGGACGGCGAAGACGTCCTGGAAATGAGCGTTGACCAGCGTGCCCGCGCCGGCGTTTTCCTCGCCATGCAGTATCCTGTCGAGGTTCCCGGCGTGAGCATGACCAACTTCCTGCGCACCGCCAAGACCGCCATCGACGGCGAAGCCCCCAAGCTGCGCACCTGGACCAAGGACGTCAAGGCTGCCATGGAGCAGCTGCGCATCGACGCCGACTTCGCCCAGCGCAATGTCAACGAAGGCTTCTCCGGCGGCGAAAAGAAGCGGGTCGAGATCCTTCAGCTTGAGCTCTTCAAGCCCAAGTTCGCCATCCTGGACGAAACCGACTCAGGCCTGGACGTCGACGCGCTCAAGGTCGTCTCCGAAGGCGTCAACCGCGCCCACTCCGAGGGCAACATGGGCACGCTGCTCATCACGCACTACACCCGGATCCTGCGCTACATCAAGCCTGACTTCGTCCACGTCTTCGTTGACGGCCAGGTTGTTGAAGAGGGCGGCCCGGAGCTCGCCGACCGCCTGGAAGACGAAGGCTACGACCGTTACGCCAAGGGCGCCGGCGCTGCCGCCATCGCTGCGGCACCGGCCCTGTAAGGGACCCGCCATGACTGATATCAAGCCGGGCCAGACGGCCCTGGAGGACGTCGAAGAGGCGTTGAAGGATGTCATCGATCCCGAGCTCGGCGTCAACATCGTGGACCTGGGCCTGCTCTACGGGCTCAAGTACTCCGACGACGACGGCGCGCTGCTGATCGACATGACGCTGACCACCGCAGCATGCCCGCTCACCGACGTCCTCGAGGAGCAGGTGGGCAAGTCCCTCGACGGCGTTGTGGACGAGTGGCGCCTGAACTGGGTCTGGATGCCGCCGTGGGGTCCCGAGCGGATCACGGACGACGGCAAGGACCAGATGCGGGCCCTCGGCTTCAACATCTGAAAGTACGACGACGGCCGGTTACCTGGCGGGTTCTAGCGGTCGTT